>NZ_JBFAUH010000010.1:0-240904 GCF_040679095.1 Streptomyces sp. NPDC052496 | reverse complement strand
CCAACGCAACCGCTTCAGCCGTCCCAAGTCCCACTCCAAAGACGGGACACCAGACCACAGCAGCCCAGCCCTCTGAAGATCACCACTCCGTCACATGAGCGTCGGCTGCTGACGGCGTTCGATGACATTCTCGACTGATCGCCACACCTCCGCCGGGGAGCCACAGGGCCGGACGGCAGAATCTGCGGATAAGGGAGAAGGGGCGACCGGCGCCTGCCACGGACCGTGAAAGGTGCGCGCCAGGCGCCGGATCGTGCGGCCAGGTTGATTCCGCTTACCGCGCTGCCCCCGCCGCACGGCCTGAACCGTGCCGCCGACAGCAATCGGCAAACGCCAGCAGCGGCGTGCCTGCTACCGGGGCCGGAGGGCGTCCCGGGGACCGGGCCCCGGCGACACGCTCTGGTCAGAGGCCTCGGTCAATGAGGATGCCGGCGAAGCCGCGGCGCTGGAGCATTCCCGGTGGCGCAGAAATGCGAACGCGTTCGGCATCAACTCGGTCTCTCTCATGACCCTCGTGCTCCGCGCCCCACCACCGCGCCGGGTCAGGTGGAGCCAGCCGGGGTGTGTGCGGTCAATCAGCTCCAGCGCTGGTGCTTGATGCCGCCGTCGAAGCCGGCGTACACCTCCTCGGTGTTGACACCGATGGTCTTGCCGGTGGCCTTGTTGGTGAGACGCCAGCCCAGCGAATCCTTGGTCTCGCGCCACTTCTGGTTGTTGCCGCCGTTGCACGAGTGGGTGTAGACGGTGCCGTTCTTCCTGCTGTCCAAGCACCACCCGTCGGTCGAGTTCTTGAGGATGAAGGTCCCGTCGGCCTGCTTCGTCTCCCGCCAGTTGGTGATCCGCAGGTTGCACTTGTCTGTGCTGACCGTGTCGTGGATGGACGACAGGCAGTAGCCGGTGGCCTTGTTCTTCCACTGAACGGTCTTGGTGGCAGCGAAGGCCTGCCCCGAGCCTCCGACGACAAATGCCGGGGCGAGAACTGCCGCGGCCGCGACCGCACCTATCAGACGCTTCATAAAAGTCTTCCTCCTGGGTCTCTGAGCGACCCCGGCCGGCAGCGGCTGCTTTTCGGCGGGCCCACGGCGATGGGCGCCCGTTTCCCGCAGAGGACGCGGGCGCAGCCGCGCCCGTACGTGCTCAGACGCCGTCCGTGTGAGAAGACACCGGTCGGCGCTGGAAGTCTGATGAAAGCCCCGTTCGCCGCTACACCCGCACCACGGGCGCCCACGTGCACGTGTCCGCCCACTGCCGTGGTGGCCGTGGTCTATAGCGGTAATGCCAGCCTTAATGCCCACAAAGGCGCATCAAGACCATCGTCAGACTACCTCGCCATGATCATGCCGGGAAATCACAGAACAAGTACCTGACCGGCTTGTCACTGCTCGCTCGCATCATGCAAAGCGTGAGTGAGCACATCGAGGAACCCGCGCAGGTCCCGCCGTGGCGGCCTGAGGACGGACCCGAGCCGCGGGTGTGGTGCTGGGCGCCCGGCGACCGACCGGCCCTGCAGGTCCACGACGACGGCACCTGGAAGTACGCGCCGGTCATGGCGCGCCTGGACCACGCCGACCGCCGCACCGAACACCAGATCACCCACGCTCCAGACCAGCCGGGATCGGGGCACCGTGCACCGGGCGTACTGGTGGCCCCAGCCCGGCCTGCGCCACGCCCACGACAGCACTTGCGAGCAGCGTGGTGGCCGCCGTGCGGGCTGCCGGCATGGCCGGCGCGAGGGCAGTCAGGATGCGTTCGGTATTCGGATCACTGGCGGAACTCACCGCGGTCACTGCTCGGGCCCGTCGCGCGGGCTCGGAAGGCGAAGGAGGTGCAAGGTGATCAGGGCCTGAACAGGAAGTCCTTGGCACCGTCCAGAGTTGTGTGGGCCTGCTCCAGACGGCTCTGGCCGAAATGGTGCTGGCATGGACGAAGGCGGCTGCTGCCCTGCGCTCGCCGAGGCGCCGGCCAGGCCGGAGGCTCGGATGCTTCATCGCCATCGAGGTCGAGGTCGACGTCCGCGGGGAACAGGGGCCTTGAAGGCCGGGCGGCGTGAGCGGCCGGTCAGGACGGCGAGGTGGGTGTTCCGGCCGGCACTCATGTGCTGCCCCGCTGGACGTCCGTGATCGAGGAGCCTGCGGCAGTCCACCGGCTCTGCCGCCCGCAGCGACGGCAGTGTGATCCCCAGCGCCCCACGCGTCGCCGGCCAAGAGCGGCCGGCAGCGGCCGCGTGCACGGTTCACGTCCGGGTGGACAGTCGCGCGAGTGCCGCGTCGTAGCGTGCCTGGAGTTGCGCGTCGGCTGATACGCGCAGCAGTGCGCCGAGCGCCCGTACCGCGCCGTCGTCGTAGCCGGAGGACTCCGCTTCCCGGGCCGCCCGGTCGAGTTGCCTGATGCCCTCGGCTTTGTTGCCGAGGCCCAGCAGGGCCTCTCCTTTGACCATGAGCAGCAGTGTGCGGGGGATGTCGGTCGTATCCGGCCGGTCGTGGAGGGCCAGGGCCTGGGTCGCGGTGTCGAGGGCCTGGCGCCATTTGCCGGCGTCGGCCCAGTGGCGGGCGAGGTGTTGCAGGGCCAGTTTTTCGATGGTCCGGTCGTCGGCCTGGCGCGCCAGCTCCACCGCCCGTTCGCAGTCTTGTGCGGCCTGGTCCAGGCTGCCGAGTGCCGCTTGTGCCATGGCCAAAACGATCAGGGCGTTCGCCTCGGCCACCGCGTCACCGGCCCGGGAGGCGAGGGCGCAGGCGGCGCCCAGGTGGGTGAGCGCCTCCGGGATGCGCCCTTCCTCGATCAGGATCCAGCCGAGCACGTTGAGCACCCGTGACTCGCCGTGCTGGTCGGCGTCGGCCCGGGCCGCTTCGAGCGCGGTCTCAAGGAGCGGGGCCCAGCCGTCCCGCACACGCCACACGATCAGCGGCCACAGCGTCAGGACGATCCGCCAGGTCCTGCCGTGCAGTGCGGCGGCGTGCGCCGCGGCCACCGCCCGTGTCAGGTCGTCCCGCTCGGCCGCGTACCAGGCCACGGCGGCGGACCGGTCGCCGAACTCCCGTACGGCGGCGGGCGGCAGGTAGTCCTCGGGCAGCGAGAAGCACTCCTCGTTGCCGGGCTCGGCCGCGGCCACCGCCGCAAGGCCCGTGGCGATGTAGTGGTCGAGCACGCGCTTGAGCGCATCGGGCCCGGCGTCCAGGCTGCGTGCGTACAGCCGCACCAGATCGTGCATCGTCCAGCGGCCGGGCGCCGTCTCGGTGACGAGATGCGCGACGGCCAGCCGCTCCAGACCGGTCTCGGCGGCTGCTGGGTCCATGTCCGCCAGGGCCGCCGCGGCATACCGGTCGACGTGCGTGCCGGGGTGGCGGCCGAGATGGGCGAACAGGCGGGAGACGTGCCCAGGGAGTTGTTGCAGCGTCACCCGCAGCGCCGCTCGCACGCCGGTGTCCTCCACGTCCAGCAGGCTCAGCCGGCGCGTCTCGTCGGACAGCTCGGCGGCCATCGCGCCCAGCGGCCAGGCGGGCCGCTGGGCCAACCGGGCGGCCGCCACCCGCAGCGCCAGCGGCAGCCCGCCGCACAGCTCGGCCAGCCGTCGCGCAGCCACCGGCTCCGCGCGTACCCGGTCAGCGCCCAGGACCCCGGCCAGAAGCATCGTGCCGTCCCCTGGCCCGAGCACGTCCACGGCGACGGGCCGGGCGATGTCGGTGACGATCAGCCCCGGCAGCCGGTGTCTGCTGGTGACGACGGTGACGCAGCGGCGCCCGCCGGGCAGGAGCGGCCTGACCTGCTCGGAGTCCCGCGCATTGTCGAGCACCACAAGAAGCCGGCGGTCGGCGGCCAGCGACCGGAACAGCGCAGCCGCGCCGTTGACCGACTCCGGTATCCGCCCGTGCGCCACCCCCAGCGCCAGCAGGAACTCGCGCAGCACCTCCATGGCGGAAGGCTCGCCCGTGTCGCCGAAGCCGCGCAGGTCGGCGTAGAGCCGCCCGCCGGGGAACCCGGCACGGCTGTGGTGGGCCCAGTGCAGCACGAGCGCCGTCTTGCCCACCCCGGCGGGCCCGATGACCAGACAGACGGGCGCCTCGCCCACGACGGCCCGGGACACAGCGGCGAGCTCCGCCGCCCGCCCGTGGAAGCCGCGCGGCGCGCGCGGCAGCAGATCGGGCGCACCCGTGGGCGTAACGGCTTGTGCTCCAGCGGCAGGCGCGGCGGCGTCCGTCCCCGGGGCCGGGCGAGACCGGCCCAGACTCGCCAGGCGCTCCAGCTCCCCCGCGTCCTGCGGACTCAGGCGCAGGGCCGTGGCCAGAGCCTGCACGGTCCGGCGCTGCGGTCCCCGGGAGCGGCCCCGCTCCATGTCGCACAGGGCCCGCACGCTGATCCCCGCCGCCAGCGCCAGCTCCTCCTGCGTCAGCCCAGCGCTCCTGCGCAAACTGCGCACAAGCACACCGAAACCGCCGTCGGCCGGCGCACCCCTACCCATACTCACAGCCCCCACAACAACAGGACCCACAGAGCCCCACCACAACAGGGCCCACCGGTTGCGCACCCCACCCGCAAAAGTATGCAGCACGCGGTTTTGCGAGTAGACCTCCTGTTTTGCCGGTGCGGCCTCAGGTTGGCGTGGGGCACGGACGAAGAATCCGGCCACCACCGGACAGCCGACCACCGCACCCGCTGCCCACATGCGGTCCGTGTACCACGCTCACACCACCCAGCACCACGGTCGCGGCGGGTGACGTCGCGCCGTAGCCGGGCGTGGGCCCGGGCGGCAGCCCCGCTTCAGGCAAGGTTGCCGTCCCCGTCCCACCGGCCCGCGTCTGCCGGCCGGGGTCCGGCCGCGGGCTCGGGTGCGGGGACGGGGGCGAGGACGGGGACGGGGGCGGGGGCGGGTCGTCGAAGTCCGTGCCTAGGCCCCGCCGCGCTGCAGCTCCTCTTCCCTGTCCCTGTCCCTGTCTATCCAGCCAGGCTCCCAGCACCCACCGAGAACACGGGCGGCCTTCACCGCAGCGAACGGTGACGGACTGGCTCGGCTGCCCGGGCAGCCGGCCGGCACGCGCCACCATCACTGAGCGGGCCTGCTGCGCATACGAGTCCGCGTACGGCCTGTCGGGCGGCGGTGACCTTCACTGCGGCGCACACGACGTTGCCGTTGCCTCGCCGTCGCCGGCCTCCTGCACTGCACCTGGTACAGCATCATCGCCTCCGCCTCCGCCACCTGCGCCCTGCTGCCCGGCCTCACCGACGAGCAGGGGCCGGATCGACGCGGTCATGACCGCCCTGGACTTTCGGGTCGCGGAGGACCTCACCGGGGCCGACGGCACCGATCCCGCTGGCACCCAGATGTCCGGCGTCTCCTGCGACCCGGCACTGCCCGCAGGACGGACTGACCTGTGGGAGAGCCAAGTGCAATGGGGCCCGTCACGCGCGGACTTCAGTAAAGGACAGCGAGATCCGGGCCCGTACGGGCCGTATCCCGCAGTGCCCTGGACCTGATCCGGCAGTGGAAACCGGCGCCGGACCGCCAGGGGGCGCAGGGAAGGAGGCCGGCGCGGGTGTCCTCCCCAGTCATCGCCGGGCCGGTCCCAGTGATCCCGGGGCGCGCCTGCGCAAGCAGCTGCTGCCGCAACCGCTCCATGTCGGTCACGCCTTGCTCCTGCCGTGGCGGCCTGGCGCATCTGGCCGGCGGCCGGCATGTCGCTACAGCCGACGACCGCGCCCATCGCCCCACCATGCGGCATCTCTACCGCGCCCCATCGCTCATCGCCGCGGCGCGTCGCACGCAACGCACCCCCAGGTCAGCGAACGACAGTGGACCGGTCCGCCTCCAGGCCCAGGGTCGGTACGGGCTGACGCTGAGCGTGCTGACACACGGCACTGCGGCCGCGGGGGCGGTGTGCCGGCCGCGGATTCCCGGCCTCGGCGGCGTTGGGTCAGCGAACGGTCGTCCGCGCATCCGCCGCGGCGAGCGTGACGGACTTTCTGACGGTCTCCAGCGCCGCTGCCCTTTCCTGGTCGGTCATGCGGGTCGGCCCGTAGGTGACCACGGGGTCGAGGACCTGGTAGCCGACGAACTCCAGCATGCCGCGGTGGATGTGGAACAGGAAGTCGTCCACCGAGCCGAAGGCACCGCCGGGCCGGAACGACGCGCTGGATCCGCCGGTCGTGAACAGCAGCATCGCCCGCTTGCCGGCGAGCGCCGCGTCGCCGAAGAGCCCGTAGTCCCCGCCGAAGACACCGCCCATCACGAAGACCCGGTCCACCCAGCCCTTGAGGATGGCGGGCAGCGAGAACCACCACAACGGGAACGACAGCACGAGCAGGTCAGCGGCGAGCAGCCGACCGAGATGGGCCTGGACGGCCGCGTCGAGCGTCCCGTCCTTGACTGCGCGCCGCTGCTCGGCCTGCGGCTTGAAGTGGCCTTCCACCGGTGCGAACTCGTCCCGGGCGAGGACCGGGGCCCATGCCTCGGAGTAGAGGTCGAGGACGTCGACCCGGTATCCGGCATCGCGCAGGGCCTGCGCCGCGGTGGTCATCTGGGCGGTACTGAACGAACCGGGCTCGGGGTGAGCATGGACGATCAGAGCGGTGGGAGCAGCATCGAAGGTCGACATGACGGAATCATATCGACGTATTGCGATGCGTCAATCAGATGGTGGCGCCGATCGCCCGCGCCACCCGCACCAGCTGCTCCTCGTCGCGCCGATAGTGGGTCCACTTGCCCACCCGGGTGGAACGCACCAGTCCCGCCCGTTCGAGCGTGCTCATGTAGCTGGAGACCGTCGACTGCGCGAGTCCGGACTTCGCCTGGATGTGCGTGACGCACACACCGACCGACCGGCGGTCCGCTATCGGCTCGTACTCGCTGAAATGCGCCTCGGGATCCTTCAGCCACTGCATGATCTGCAAACGGGCAGGATTGCCGAGGGCCTTGAACACCTCGATGAGATCATCCGACCCCGACCCCGCCGTTGCAGCCATTGCGCCACCTCTCTCACCAGACACTCACTCCGATCCACCACGATATCTCGATATCTCATCCGCAGCGGCCGGACTTACGGCCGGCCCGTCCCCGAGCACCCCCGCCGCAGGCGGATGGACCCGGCCCTCCCGCCCCTCACGCCCCGGCCCCACAGCCGGACCGAAATGGACCGCGCTTCGTCAGGGCGCCGTCGGAGCTGTCGGAATGCCGGTGATCTCAACCTTGATGGGAAGGGAGTTGTCGGCTGGGTCAGTGTCCCCGTTGAACGGCTCGGGCACCGAGATCCGCCCCTCACCTCCGTCGACCCGACGGTCGATCCGCACCCGTAGGACGTTCCAGTTGACGTGGGAGCAGTAGATGTTCCCGTCCTCGTCATCCCGCGAGCAGTAGTCCACTTCGGAGGGCTTTTATTCCCGCACCTCTTGGGTGAGCTTGGCCAGTGAGGTGCCCGGAGGAAGTTTGATGCGCATCCGTGTCGGGCCCGGCCCCGGCGTGCCCTGGGGCTGCGGGACGTCCACCTCGACCTCTTCACCGATCCGGCCGCGGATCGTGAGGGCGCTCACGGACCAGTCCGCCGGCCCTTCGAACGCCTTCCAGCGGAAGCGCAGCTCGCCGCCGCGTTTGCCGGCGCTGAGGGTCGTTGGCTTCAGGCCGAGCGCGTCATCCGTGCCCTGGCGGTAGTGCGCCTTGTAGTCCGGGGTGTGCGATGGAGCACTGCCCAACGGCCACACGGCGTAGGTGTATGCCGCTTCGAGCTCGTGATACCGGGCGTTGATGCGCTTCGCGATCGGCTTGGTCGTCTCGAACGCGGCCCCCACGGGCACGGCGTCCGGGAACTCGCAGAACGCCGTGCGGTCGTCGTCCGAGTAGTAGCAGTTGCGGTGTGACGGGGCGGTGTCGTCAAACTCCGCGTTGGTGACCGACACCCGCAGGACGACGCCGCGGGAGGCCGGTTCGGGCCCGGTGTTCTTGAACGCGGGCGTCAGGAGGGGCAGTGGCGCAGCGTAGTCACCCACGACCACCTGCGGTTCATGGGTGCGGAGCGCGAACGACGCCTTCGGACCGGATTCGGGCCCCGCGGCACCGGATCCGAGCAGCACACCCCCCACGGTCGCCGCCGCGACCGCGGTGATCGCCACTGCCCACCTGCCCTTGCGCAATCCCACTGACGTCCGTCCCTTCGCCCGGCTGCTCATGTCAGGCTCGACATTGACACACCAAGAATCTGTCGAACCATGCAGGTCAGATGTCGAAACCGGTCAATGCTCCGAACCAGGTGGCTCAACTCGGCGACCACCGCGCGCGCCGACATCATTCCCGCCCCGATCCGGATGTCGTCTTCTGGCAGTGGTTCCCTGCCGCAGTAGAGGCCTTGGACGCCGAAGCCAAAGCAAAAGCCAAAGAGTTGGCGAGAAGGCAGCCGTGATGTCGTTCGTCGTGCGGCGGTTTATCGACCGGGGGCTGCTCATCATCCGAGCTGAGCGCGAACCCGGACGGCTCGGAACCCACTGCTGAAGCCCCGGTGACAGGTTGATGGCGCTCGTGAAGCGTCCGGCTTCTGCTCGTCAGTGACGCCAGACCCGCTCGGTAGGCCTTCCAGCCTCTTGCCGTGCCAGCCCGCTCCCTGAACCTGGCTCGGCGCGGGGCGCCCTTTGGGCCTCTTGTCCGGTGCGGTCTTTCGAGTCCGTGAGAGGCGCGAGAGCGGGTCGGCGGACTTCGAGGCAGTGTCTCGGCATCAGGCGCAGATCGGCCCGCAGGAGTAACAGGAAATACACCGCAGGGCCACCCTCGGGGCGTCGGGATCCGGCCATGTTCTTCACACCCGGAGGCGCGCCGCGCGTCCGGACCGAGCCACTGGTGGTTGCCGTACGGGTTCCCGGACGCACCCCGTTCAATTCTGTATCTGGTATGTCCAATTCCGCCGGGGAACGGTGAGGCACTTGGTGTGTACCGATTCGACAGGGGCACACAGCGATGATCCGACCGAAGGGACACCGCGGGATGAGCAACCGTACGCCGAACGCCACCCTGACTCCGTACAACGGTGCGGCCGGCCACTACACCTCGACGAAGCGACGTGACCCCGTCAAGCGTCTGTGGGAGGAGCCCGTCACCCGGGAGTTACTGTCCAAGGCCCTACGGTACGTGGGGCCGTTGGATACGACCCGGATCCTCGACGTGGGCAGCGGCGCGGGCGAGGGGGTCAACTTCCTGCTCGCGATGGAGGAGAACCTGTCCTGGCACAGCGCGGAGGGCCGGTACCGCTACTGCGGCCTCGACCTGGACGAGTCGCTGCTGGACACCGCCCGGGCACTCCACCGACGGCGCCCCGAAGTGAGTTTCGTCCATGCCGACATGCGGGAGTACATCCCCGACGAGCCCTACGACCTCTACTTCTCCAGCGGGGTGCCGTATTCGCATCTCGAACCCCGCGAGCTGAGGGACGTCCTCAGCAAGATCTTCACCGCTGTGCGGCGCAACCGTACCCGCTCCGTGGTGGTCGTGGACGTGCTGGGCCGGTACTCGATCGAATGGGCCGGCCTGTGGGACCGGCAGCGCTGGGACTACACGATGAGCTTCTTCCAGGGTGGTTCCGCGGAGGAGGCACCGGCGCCCACCGTCCCGATGACGTTCTGGGACGCGTGGGGGCTGCACAAGATCATCGACGAGGCCTGTGCGCAGGCCGGCCAGCACTACGAAGAGGTGTCCTTCCACGACCGTTCGATCATGGTCGGTCGGCACACGCAGACCAGGGAGTTCAACCCCGACATTCCGCCCTACCGGCTGCTGGTCAACCGACTGGAGCGCGGGGACGACACGGTCGAGCCCATGGACCTGCGGTTCCCGTATCTGCCGACGGGGACGGCCCCCGACCGCGTCCTGAACTTCTTCGACGCCTTCCAGGAGCAGTGGCAGGCAGTGCTGGAGACCGACTTCGGCCGGCTTCCCGAAGGGGTGGCGGCTTCGATGCTGGCCCGTGGGCTGCGCCGTCTCGAACACCGCATGGCGCCGGGGCTCGGTGTCGGGCATTCGCTGACGGCACTCGTCCATCTCGACGGTACGGAACCGGTTCGGAACGCACGATGACCGGTGGGGCGGCCGCCGCGCTGATCACCGATCTCGACGGCACGCTCGTCGACAGCGAAGCGCACTACCTGGCAACGGTACGGGCCGTCTTCACGTCGTACGGGGTTCGCCGCGTCGAGCGGGACGTCTATGCCCGCTGCACCGGGCTGAGCACCCGCGACATGCTCGTTCTGTTGCGTCGCCACTACCGCGTGCGCGCTCCCGTCGACGCCCTGATGGACGACATCGTCCGGGTGTACCGGTCGGGGCTGCCCGATCGGGTGCCGCTCTTCCCCGCAGCTGCCGCGCTGCTGCTGCAGGCCCACGCCGGCGGGCTGCCCACCGCCGTTGCCTCGGGTTCCCCCGCACGGATCGTCGCGGCGGTGCTTGAAGGGCACGGGCTGAGCCACGCCGTCGACGCCCAGGTGGCCGCCGAGGACGTACGCGCGGGAAAGCCCGCGCCGGATCTCTTTCTGCACGCGGCCCACTCATTGGGGGTCGCCCCGGAGCGATGCCTCGTCCTCGAAGACTCCGTGCCCGGCGTGGAGGCCGCGGCTCGGGCGGGGATGCGGTGTGTGGCCGTGCCGGATCCCGCGACGGCACACGCCCCCTCCGCATTCGCCTCGGCCGCACTCGTCCTCCCCCGGGACGACCTCGCGCGCGTCGGGGAACTGCTCGACTGCGGCACCGACACGCGGACGTACGTCAGGAATCAGGAAACCCCACGGCTCTCGGGAGCCGTACCCACCGGAGGTGGAAACCGGAGATGAGTACAGCACCTCGTCCGATGTCCCCCACGACGGAAACGGCAGGAACGACAGGAACGACAGGAACGGCACAATCGACAGGAACGGCAGGGCCTACAGGAATGACAGGGACCGCGCGAACGGCAGGATCGGCGGATGTGACGGGAGCCACGGGAGCCGGAGGCACCTTCGCGGATACGGCCACCAAGCCGGCCGGCGACAAGGTGGCCGCCTTCAACGACAGCCTGGGACGGTTACGCCGCTCGATGCGCCGATCGGTGTGGAACGAGGGCCCGCTGCCGCCTGGCCAGGACATGGCCTGGCAGACCTCCCTCGTCCACCGCGACCCCGACCCCGCGGTGACGCGGCTGACCGCGGCCGACTTCGGCTACCTGGGGGCCTCGCACGAACCCGCGCCGGAGCAGACCGCGTACTCCGGGCCGCACCGGCTGCTGACCGACGAGGGCGTAGCCCGGTTGCGCCGCGTCTGCGAAAACCTCGCCGACCGGGCGCCGGACGACGACTACATCGTCAGCCGCCGGGTGCGCAACGTCTTCGGTGCCTCCCGCTTCGTACGCGCCATGGTCAGTGACCCCGCTTTTCTCGGCCGGCTGTCCGCCATCGCGGGGCAGCCCCTCATCCCGCACCCGCTGACCACACCGTCGATCTGTGCCAACTACTTCGACACCCACGAGGTGTGCGTCGGCGACCGCAAGGAGCCGCAGACCGCCCGCTGGCACTACGACGGCATGACCTACGTCTTCGTGATGCAGCTGGCGGACCGGACGGAGTTCGCGAACGGCAGGCTGATGCTCTACCGCGGCACACGGGCGGACTTCGAGCAGGACCGGGAGGCGGTCGCCGAGCAGGGCAGCAGCCATCCGAAGGTCTTCGAGCCGCCGTTGGAGCGGGCTGGGGACACCGTCTACACCTTGGGCAGTTCGCTCTGGCACGCGGTGCAACCGGTGTCGTCCGGCGCACGGCTGAGCATCATCCTCTCCTTCTTCGCGCCCATGGAGCGGCGGGACAGCAACCCGTTCTGGCATCTGGCCGCCGAAGACGGCATCGTCGAGGCGCTCTCGGGATTCGCCAAACTCCGCAGGGCCCAGAGCGATCCCCTCGGCTACTGCGCTCGCACCGGCATCGACCTCACGCGCGTGATCGCTGAGGCGGAGCGAGCCGCGCCGCTGGTTTCGCCGCACTGACCGTCCCTCCCCCTCTCCAGAGCCTCCAGAGCCTCCAGTCTCCACAACCTCCGCAACAAGGAGCCGCCCTCCGATGCGTCGTCTCTCCTGGACCGGCGGGCCGCTGCCCGCGGCCGCGCTCATCGTCATGTGGAGTTCGGGATTCATCGGAGCGCGGCTGGGAACCGACACCGCGGACACGTTCACCGTCCTGATGTGGCGGTTCCTGCTGGTGACCGCGCTGGTGGTGCCGTGGTGGCTGCTCGTACGCCGCCGTCGGCACCACCTCACCGGCCGTGATGTCGCGGTCCAGGCACTGGTGGGTCTGCTCGCGCAAAGCATCTATCTGGTCAGCTCCGTCAAGGCCATCGAGTTGGGCGTCCCCACGGGGACGACCGCCCTGATCGAATCACTGCAACCGCTGTTCGCGGGTGTCCTGGTCGGCCCGCTGCTCAAGGAACGGGTGTCCGGGCCGCAGTGGGCCGGGCTCGTGCTCGGCCTCGTCGGCGTGGCCATGGTCATCGGCGACGGGCTGAGCCTGGCGAGCGGGCGGCCGGGATGGGTCTACGCCGTACCGTTCGTCGGCATGATCACGCTGACCGCCGCGACGCTCCTCCAGCGGGGGAAGGCCAGGACCGTGGCGCTGGCGGACTCGCTGACCATCCAGTGTTGCACCAGCGCCGTCCTGTTCGTGGTCCTGGGCGTCGCCACCGGCCACGCCCGGCCGCCACGGGACGGGGACTTCTGGCTGTCGCTGGCGTGGATGGTGGTCCTTGCGACCTTCGGCGGCTACGGCCTCTACTGGCTCAACCTCAAACACCGCTCGGTGACCCGGGTGAACAGCCTCATCTACCTCTGCCCGCCCACCACGGCGTTCTGGGCGTTCCTGATGTTCGGCGAGCCGGTCGGCCTCCTGGCCATCGCCGGCTTCGGCGTGAGCCTGGTCGCGGTACTGCTCGTCAACCGGGCCGAAGCGCCGGGTGACGCTGTCCCTGATACGTCGAAGAGACCGGGCGCGTCGGCCACCGCGCCCGGTGCGGGGGATCGCTCCCGGTCTGGGCCGGCGGCGCCACCGCCCAGTACGCACGGTGACTCGTAGGCCCGGGCGTTCCGGCCCGCGTGCAACAGCCATGCCAGTCCCCCCCCCCCGCCGCCCAGCGCTTCGGCAGGACCACGAAATATCGGAGCGGCACCCGAGGCCGGCCTCGACCACCATCGCGAGCAGATGCCTGCACTCACCGCACGAGCCGTCCGCCCGTGGCTCAGTGTCCGCCGCGAGGCTCGAAGCAGCCGGTCTCCAGAAACGGGCCGCTGACCTCAAGCTGGCTGCCGGAAGGCTTCACGGCGCCGTGCACGCAGGCGTCCTTACGCACCCGCAGGGCGAAGAGGGAGCCCTCGGGGGTGACCGGGGCGGTCTGGGTGAGGATGTGCCGTTCGCCCATGCCGCTCACGACGAGCGTCCCGGGCTGCAGGCCGTCGCCGGTTCGGTAGCCGAGGCGGAGCAGCGCCGCTCGCACGCTGTTCGGATCCCACGCATGGTCCGTCCGGAGACGTTTGAGGACGGGTTCGATGCGGGCGGCTTCTTTACGGGCGGCTTCTTCGCCGGCAGGAGTCATCTCGCGGGGGACTTTGAAGCCGTTGTTCTCGTGGTAGTGCGGGGCGCCGTCGTGGGAGTCGGGTTCCACATTGCCTCGTGCGGGAGCGAGGGCAGAAGGCGTGGGCGAAGGGCTCGGGCCGGAGGCGGTGCGCTGCTGGCCGCAGGCGGTCAGGGTCAGGACGGCGGCCAGGAGAATGCCCGCAGCAAGGGAACGGGATCGGAATATGTGCATGAAGAGGACTCTGCCACGGCGGTGGCATTTTGTTCACGAACTGCAGTGAGCCAGCCAACCGCCCGGTCGCTATCCGCCGTTCCTCACCTCGTCGCCCACCGGCAAACCATTCGACCGGGCGGTCCCTGCGGCGTCCCTCTCATCGGAACACACCAGCACCCGGCTGGACCGTGGCGCATCCACCCCGCGACCGGTGTACTGGCCGCGGTGCGCAGTCTCAGGTAACGCGCGGATCAGTGTTCTATAGGCCGCTCCTTCGGTGTTCCGTAAGCCTCTCCTTTCGGTGTTCCGCAAGCCTCTCCTCTTTCGGTGTTCCGTAAGCCTCTCGTTTCGGTGTTCCGTAGGCCTCTCCTTTCGGTGTCCTGGACCGCCGCGCTGTCTTTCCATTGGGGTGTCCAGCGACGTGTGGGCAGCCCGCCGGGGAGTCGGTTCGCTCCCCACTCCCCCACTCGGGCGGGTGTGAGAGACGGGAGCGGGGAAAACGGCCGATGGCAGGCACCCGTCAGCCGTTGCACCCCGCGCCTCGCCTCTCCGTCCTGCGGGGCACGTGTGCCCTTGCTGCCTTCGGCCGAGTCACTCCCGGCCCCGAGCCTGTGCCGGACGTTTCATCGCGTCGAGCGCGCCGGTGGGCCTATGCCAGGCTTGCCGCCTGGGCGGCGTTGTAGACGGCCTGCTCTTCGGCTCCGAAGTGGGTGGAGCTCATGTTGGGGCCTTGCACCCAGCCGAGGATGCCGATGATCTGGGCGGGGTCGTCGTAGCGGGAGAAGACGCCCACCTGGAGGCCCGCACCGGTGGTGGGGTCGAAGTTCTGCAGTAGGGCGCCGCCGCTGCAGCCGGGTGACTGCGCGCCGGCCATCACGTCGTTGTAGTAGACGGGGTCGTTGCGTGTGGTGCCCTGGGTGACCATGAGGCTGCGGCCGTCGAAGGTCCGCTGGAGTGGTGCGGACACGTTGCCGGGGCGGTAGTAGTTGCGTTCGTTGATGGTCGGGTAGCCGAAGATGTGGTTGGTCTGGTTCTGCGGCTGGTTGAAGCCGACCTCCTGGCCTCCGGTGACCTCGCCGATCGGGCGCGGGTCGTCGGGGTTGGCCACCAGGACCGCGGCCATGTCCCGTCCCAGCAGCCAGTCGGCGCTCTGGCTCCAGGTGTTGGTGATCCACTGGCGGGTCACTCCCCAGACCCCGTACGGGGCGATGTCCTTGCCGGGCAGCTTGGTGCCGGCGGGATCGCGGGGCAGATTCGTTCCGTTGAAGCCCGGTATGAAGACCATGTTGGTGGCGACGACGTTGCCGAAGCCCACATTGAGCGGGGTGTGGATGCGCAGGCAGTGGGCGGCGGTCAGTACGACGCTGCGGTTGGCGCTGTTGACGACGTTGCCGGAGCACGAGGACGTCGAGACGGCGCCGGTCTCCACGTCCGTGTACTCCATGAAGATCTTTCCGGCGGTGCGGGAGACCAGTCCTTGCTTGCGCGGCCACGGCTTGCTGAGGTCGTCCCAGCCTCCGGAGGGCGGGGTGGCGTCCTGGTTCTCGTTGTTGAGGCCGGCGTCGGCCATCTTCCCGAGGGTCCAGTACTCCACCTCGGCCCGGAGCCTTTTCTGGTAGTCGGGGCCGGCCGGGACCAGCGGGCTGAGCTCGAAGGCGGGAACCGCGGCTGCGCGTGCCGGGGGCGCCGTCGTGGTGAGCAGCGCGGCTACCAGTGTGAGCAGGCCGAGTACGGCGGTGATCACACGTCTGGACGGCATGGTGATGAGCAAGGCTCTCCCCTCCTGGGGCGGTCCGTGGAGACGGGTCCGATGGTGGATGGCCTGTGCGGCTACTTGCCCAGGCGGTGCTGCGTGGGGCGCTCCGGGCCGGGCCTCACGGGTTGGTGGTCACCTCGAAGCCCGCGCCGAAGACGCCGGCGGGGGCGGCACGGTCGCGGGTGCGCAGGTCGGCGAGGATATTGGCCGAGCTGGTGTACTCGAACGGCGGCAAGGACAAAGTGATGGCCTTGGTGATTCCGGCCCAGGGGCCGGAGGCTTGGAAGTTGTTGTCCTGGGAGGGAAGTTCGGTGCCCGGTACGTGCCAGATGGCCGGGCCGCCCGAGTCACCGGTCAGGTTCGCGGCCGCGGACCGGTAGATGCCGCCGGTGTTGTCCATGATGGTGCCGAACCACACGCCTGTCTGGCCCGACACGATGAGTTCGTTGTCGCCGGTGGCGAGCAGCCGTTCGGTGTCGAGTGCGGGGTGCGGGGCGTTCGGGCTGGCGGTCCCGCCGGGGACCTTCACCTCGCCGGTCTGCTTCAGGTAGGGGCCCTGCGAGGAGAGCGTCACCTGCGGAACGAGTTCGATGACCATGTAGTCCTTGGTCATGTGGCCGGTGTCCGAGCCCTCGGGGTCCTTGAAGTAGCGCACGTACCCGATCGGGCCGAATGCGGTGTCCGCCCGGTCGTACACGGGCGCGACGTTGTCGTGGATCTCGCGGTCCGCGTACGTACCCTCGGGGTCCTTGAGGCAGTGGCCCGCCGAAATGGCGATGCGGTGGCCGTACTTGTCCGTGCCCACGGCACCGATCGTGCAGAAGGCGAACGGCAGCGACGGGCTGAAAAGGATCTGCATCCCGTTGTGGACGCGTTTGCCCGCCTCGGCCCGGGCGGCGCCGATCGCCACGGTCCAGATGACCGTGAGGCTCAGCAGCAGAATGCCCAGTCGTCTGATCATGCGCGGAATCCTGTCTGTCGGGGCGGAAGGTCAGGCGGTGGCGAAGGCTGCTTCGAGCCGCGGGACGAAATCCACGAGGTCCTGTGCCCAGCAGCCGCTGGTGTGGCCGCCGTCGCACGCGGTGCCCCAGCCGGACCCGTCGCCGTAGTCCACGTAGTGCGCGGGGTGCCCGAGAGCGTCCAGACGCTCTTTGGCATGCTGCGACGCCGACTGCACCCAGAACTCGGGTTCGGCGGAATTGCCCTTGCCGTTGCCGGTGTAGATCGATACGCCCATTCCGGCCCGGGCCAGGACGTCCATGTGCGATACCGGGTCCGCCTCGTTCCAGCGCCAGTCGGCGCCCAGGATCGGGTACGGCGTGCCGAATACCGCGTCGCTGGACACCGGGGGCCCGAAATCGAGGCTGCAGGTGGGATTGGAACTGCCGCACAGCGGGGCGCCGATATTGGTGAGCGTCGCGACGACCGCCGCGCGCATGACGGCGTGGTTCATCGAGAGTTCGTTGGCACCGGAGAGCGTGGCGACCTGACTGAACAGATCAGGGTGCCGTTGGGCGTAGTGCAACGAGCCGAATCCCCCCATCGAAAGGCCGGCGACGGCCCGCCCCTTCTTGCTCGCGTCGGTGCGCAGGTTGGCGTCGATGAACGGGATCACCTGGCTTATGTGGAAGTTCTCCCAGTTCTGCGCGCCGGCGGCGGTGTCCTGGTCGAGCCAGTTGGCATACCAGCCCCGTCGGCCGCCGTCCGGAATGACGGTGATCATCGACTGCGCCGCGGTGAGAGCGGGATAGGCCAGGTTCGGATTGCCCGGGTCGTCGGATGCGCCGTGCAGGAAGTACAGCACCGGGTAACGCTTCTCGGGGTGGTCGGCGTAGTCGCGGGGCAGCAGGATCCGGATGCGGTGCTCACCGGCGACCTCGGGTGTGGTCACGGTGATGACGAAGTTGGTGGCGGAGCCGGTGGCACTGCCGACCTGGGTCAGACCGAAACCGTCGCTCATCTCCGGCGGGTTCGGGCCCGCTGCCTCGGCACGGGAGGAAGGCAGGCCCAGGAGCAGGAGGGCTGCGGCCGCGGCGACGACTGCTGCCTTGACGCGCAGGAGCCGGGCGGGCAGAGCTGGTCTCATCGGGTGTCCTTGGGGTGGGGTGGAGGCCGGGTCTTCTTGGGGTGGAGTGGAGGCGGGTGTCCTTGGGGTGAGGTGGAGGCCGTGAGCCCTCGGGGTGAGGTGGAGGCCATGCGTTCTTAGGGTGGGCTGGGCGTCAGGTGTTTTCGGGGCGAGTTGGGGCGCCAGATGTTCTCGGAGTGTCTGGGACGTCATGTGTGTGCGGGGCGGGCTGGGTGCCAGATGTCTTGGGAGCGGGTACGGCGTCAGATGTTCTCGGGGTGGGCTGGGCGCCAGACGTCCTCGGGAGCGGCGACGGTCATGGGGCGGGTGGTTCAGCCGGTCACCGGGAATCTCATCGCATCGCCGCGCGTGGCGCCATAGGCGCAAGTGGCGCAGTTGGGCCACTGGCGCGAGTGCGCTGGGCGCGCAGTAGGCTCCGAGGGCCGGGCAGGCCGGCACCGGTACGGCGAGGGGGAAGTCGTGCACGACGTGTTGGATCCGCACTCCGACCGCGGACGGGTCTACCGCTCCTTGGTCGGTCATCCGCACGAGTCCGCCGCACGGCTGGCGGCCCGGGCCGGCCTGAGCGAGAGCGCCATCCGGGCGGTGCTCGAGGAACTCGCCGCCGAGAACATCGTCGTCACGACGGCCCCCGGGGCCGCGGAGGCCACCTGGGAAGCGGCGCCGCCCACGCAGGTCGTCGAGGCGCTGCTGCGGCGCGACGACGCCCTGCGCATGGCGCTGCGGCAGGCTGGGACCAAGTTGGAACGGCTCTACCGTTTCGCCAGGAGGGACGCCGGCCACTACGGCGCGCTGGAAGTCGTCGAGGACCCCGCGCGCGTCCTGGCGGTCAGCCGACTGCTCCAGCAGTCGGCGCACGACCAGATCCGGGTCATCGACGTGCCGCCGTACTCCGGTACGTCCGAGCACTACCTGGAGCAGGAGACGCTGCAACGCGAACGCATGGCCGCCGGGGTCGTCTACCGTGCCATCTACCACAGCTCGGCCTTCGACGACCCCATCGCCTGGCCCAACATGGCCCGCATGATCGAAGCGGGAGAGCAGGCGCGAGCCCTGGACGACCCGCCCATGAAGCTGGCCCTGTGCGACAGCGATCTGGCGGTGGTCACCCTGGCCGCCGACGACCACTGCGGGGTCGTGTCCCTGCTGATCCGTCCGTCCAGCCTGTTCCAGGCGCTGTCCAACGTCTTCGAATCCCTGTGGAGACTCGCCGTTCCGGTCTCGGCAGCAGGCATCGGTACGCAGATCGACGCCCGGGACCGCCAGATCCTCACCCTCATGGCCAGCGGCGCCACCGACGACGCGATCGCCAGGCATCTGGGGGTGGGCCGTCGCACCGTCGTACGACGCGTCTCCGCGCTCCTGAACAGCCTGGGCGCCACCACCCGATTCCAGGCGGGGGTCCAGGCAGCGCGGCGCGGCTGGCTCTGAGGACACCGGCGCCCGGCCCGGCACGCGGCTGCCCGCATTGCCAGCCCTGTTGCCGGTGCCCTGAACCGGCGGTCAAGGAGGCGAGTCAGGAGAAGTCGGCCCCATGTTCGTCGGTGCGGGTAACTTCTGCGCGGACTCGTGGCCGAGGGCGTCGTACGTCATTCAGGGCTTTCAGGTGGTATCGAGGAAGGTGAGGTCGGTCAGGGGTCTGCGGGGAGGGGGCGATGATGTGTTGTGTGACACCGCCTACGACGCCGCGTACGGCTCCACCGACAACAGCGAACGCACCCCCGCCTCGGCGCCACCTTCTTCCACCACGGCCCTCTGGGCCTGGCCGGCCGGCCCACCCGCGGCACGGACACCGGATTCGTACGCGAGCCACGGGGCACCTCGGACTCCATGAATCGTGGAGGCGAGCCCCACTACCACCTCGCCGATACCCTCGGCCCCTACGGCCGCAGTCCCCGCGGCGTGGCCTGCGTAGCCGACAGCGAGCAGATCCCCAAGCCCTACCGGTTCGCCAGCGACTCTCAGGGCCCCACTGGCCTCTACCACCTCGGCACCCTGGCCGAACACGCTACTGGCGTGGCAGCCGGAGGCTACGGCGGTCCGGTTTCCGACTGCCATCGGTTACGGCTGGACAGAGCTCTCCTGACGGCATGACTGCACAAGAGGAGAACGAACGCTAGGCGGAGGATGACGCAAACATGCTCACAGTACTCATAGTGGCCGGCATCGTCGGCGTCATACTAGGAGCGTTCAGCGTGGTTCTCATGCAACGCAGAAGACGAAGACGTTGAAGGGCGATGGTCCCGAAGCAGAAGCACCGATACCCGTCGGCGAGCGTCTTGACCTGAACGGCGAAAGCAGCTCCCAGCTGGCGACCGACACCCCTCTGGAGACGAGACCGGCCCGAAGGCCAGCAGCTACGACTGCCGACCCACGGCACGGCTCGCACCGCCAACGCCGAACAGGCTCCCGGTCCTACCAGTTCCCCGGCGGCTATCTGGCCCCCACCGAGCAATGGCAGTCGGAGGCGGAGCGACGTCCGATCGTCTGGGACTCACCGGATCCGCCGCCGCGTACACCGTGGCAGTGACCGCCGTGGCGGTCTACGTCTGGCAGAGAGGGAAATGATATGCCCCGTCTCGGATGGACGCTGGAACAGCAAGCAGCTACCAAACGTTATTTCCTCTTCACCACCGTTCTTGCCGTCGTTGGCGTGGCTCTAGGGATTTTCCTCGGCTTCAGCGGCAACACCGGAGGGTGGCTCTTGTGCGGCCTCCTCTTCCTCATTTGGGCTACGTTTGCCGTCTTCGTGAAGTGGTCGAAAGCTGACCGGCCGTAGCTGCGCTTGTCTTCCGCGCGGCCCCGTAGGCAACGGAGCTGACGCAGAGACGGCGAGTGGTCGGCAGCTTCGCCTCTGGATACATCGATGTTGTTGGGATCGGCGCTACGTCCCGTGTTGTCCTGGCACGTCGGTGACCGGTGACACGCTGTGCGTGGTGCTTGAACGTGAGGGCCATCTAGCGAGGTGAGGGCCTTCTTGCTCAGTGGCGACGGTTCACAGTCAGCCCCACGACAGGGGCTCGCTGGGCCGGCTGCTACCGACGTCACGGCCACGCAGGGATGACGGGCCACCCCTCGGCCGCATCGCCGACGGTGGTGGGCGCCGTACCGGGGCCGTGCCAAGATGCGACACAACCGGGCGGGAACCGGCTGCACGCCTACCTGCACATCGCCCTGAAGGATCACAGTCGCCTTGCCTGCGCCCAAGACCTGTCCGACGAGTCCGCCGATGTCAAAGGCACCGAACAGCAGGCCCTGTTCCCGGCTGCCTGGTACCGCCCCCATCGGCACCATCGGCCGTATGCCAGCCAGCCGCGTCACCAACCTCCCCGAACGACACACCTAGCACAGCCTGTTCTCACAGTCCGGTCGATCCGGCAGGGCGCCGCGACCTGCCTGCCCAGGCGGTGTCTCCCGAACCGCCCGAGCTACGGCTCCCTCGCCGCTACGCCGGACGGGACCACCCCGCTGCCGTGCGCAGCGGTCCGCTACGGCCTGATGCAGGGCGCCCGGAGGGACTGCAGGAGGGGACGTCGCGGCTCTCTATCGTCGGCTGCCTGCCGTCGCGCTCGATGAGCCCGGTGCCTGCGGTGCGTCCGTCGGAACCGTGTGTTGCTGCGCCCAGGTCGTCCGGTACTTCACCATGGCGAGAACCATGACCACGGTGAGAAGCAGCGCACCACCGTCCGTCACCGCACTCGGGACGATTCCCCAGGTGCCGTACAGATCCGCCGCGGCGTCCCACATCGAAGGCGGAATTGCCCAGAAGCCGAGTCCCTGCGTGCAGTTCACGGCGAGTACGACCCACCACAGGGCTCGTGACCGGCTGCGCAGGGCCAGGATTCCTGCCGCGTTACCGAGAATGTAGAGACAACCGACGATCCGGAGTCCCGAAGTGAACCCAGGCGCGGAGGCAGCGGGATCAGCGCTTCCGCTGATTTGCATCATCATCTCCACCAGCTTGTTGTTGATGATGGCGAAGTTGTGCACGGCGGTGCCTACGGTGAAAATCACCGAGCACACCCCCACGGTGAGGCGCAGCTTCGGGGTGATGGATGTGGCGACCAGTTGCGTTCCGGTGCTCATGGTGGCCTTTCGGTAGGTCAGCTTGTTGCCGAATCGCCCGTAAGGACGCTTCTCGGCGCTGGTTGCCTGTTGGCCGGCACCGTCGCGCGCAGCAGGCGGTGGGGGAAGCGAGGCTGGCCAGGGACGTGTTGATCCGCCCTGCGACCACGGTGGAGGGGGGTCACGCACGAGCTCTACCGGAGGGCCACTGTCTGCCGGGCGCCTGGGACGCTCGGTTCTGAGGGTGCTCGATGTATTCGGGAGGCGATACGGTGGCGTATGCGGGACACTTCGCCGGGTGATCGTGATGCAGCCCGTACTGGAAATATACGCACCTGACGGCTTCGGTCTTTGGCCAGTCGCAGAGGTCGAGTCGTTCGGCTTCCTGGCTCTCAGCGGCGACCTTTCACCTGCTGAGGTCGAGACCGCGGTGATGCGCATCGCCAGCTGCAATGACCTCGCCCCCGACGGCGACCGTCCGCATCGTCCGGCTGACGCCCTTGGCTCGTTTCTTCACGGGCTGCTGACCTTCGACAGCCTCTTCGCGGCCGGCGGCCTGCGCGTCACCGACAACTCCACAGGCGTCACTTTCCTGCCTGGCTGCTGTGACGGACTGGGGGAATGGCGCGACTGGCATCAATTCGTCGACGGCGGCATGCTGCTCGGATTCGGCCACGACCCCCTGTCGCCGGTTGCGGAACGCTTCGGCGACACCGTCCGGCTCACCGTCAACGCCGATCAGAGTGACAGTCCGGTGATCGAGCTCTCCGTCACCCAGCTCCGCGATCTGCTCGCTGGTGCCGAGCGCGACTTGGCCGGCTTCCTCGCGCGGGCAGCCGACTGGGTCTCCAGGCACCTGCCTGACCACTGCGCTCCCGTCGTAGCCGCCCTCGCCCGCGTCCTCGACCTTCCCGCGCCGGTCGTATCACCGCAGCCGTAGGGCAGTGGGCTCAGCTTGCCCGGCCAAGAAGGCAGGGCCCTGGAGGGCCATGGCGTGCGACACGGTGAGCATGTGCCTGCCGAGCCGAGTCGTCGCGGGTGGCGGCTGCCCGGGTCCACCGTCGGCCGTCGACTTGTCCCCCGGTACGGAGGGGGCTGGGTACACCACTGACCGACCGGTTGCCCGGATGGTCCGGCAGGCATCGGACAACGAGGCTGACGGCATACGGATCCACCCAGCAAAAGGAACATCCTCTGTGTCCAGTTTCGAACCGTCGCGCCGCCGTATCGCCCGCACCGCTGCTGTCGGCGCTCTCGCCGCTGTGGTCTGTGCGACCGTCATGACCGGCAGTGCCGGAGCCATCGTCAACGGGTCGGACTCCACCCAGAGCTACCCGTTCATGGCGACCATTCCGGAGTCGGCCCCGGAACAGGGCGTGCTCGACGCGAACTGTGGCGCGTCACTGATCGACCGGCAGTGGGTGCTGACGGCGGCTCACTGCGTGCAGGGCGAGGGGCTCAAGCTGGAGGGCATCGTGCGGATCGGCAGCGGGCACCGCAAGTCCGGCGGTACTGTCCGCAAGATCGACCGGGCTTTCGTCCACCCCGGCTATGTGAACGGCGACAACAAGGCCGCCAACAAGAACGACATCGCGCTGGTACGCCTGGACCGCCCGGTCACCCAGCAGCCCATCAAGATCGCCAAGCAGGCTGGGCCGCCCGGGACACCGACCCGGCTCCTGGGGTACGGCACCACTGCCGACACCGGCTTCGCCTTCCCGGACCGGCTGCAGGAGCTGAACACCCGTAGGGGTGCCGTGTCCGAGTGCGCGCCCGGCTACGCGGATCGGACCCGGCTGTGCACGATCACCACCGTGCCCCAGGCCATGGCGTGCTTCGGGGACTCCGGCGGGCCGCAGGTGCAAAGGGGCCGGGGCGGCCGTTGGGAACTCATCGGCGTCACGTCGGGGCCCGGCGCCCCGAAGGTACCCTGCTCGCAGGGCCCCGGCCTCTACACCAGCGCGCCCGCCTACGCGAACTGGATCGGCACGACCATGCAGGCCAACAGCGCACCGCCGGCTGCGGCCAAGGGCTCCGACCTCGCGGAGACCGGCACGAACGACAGCACGCGGGTGATCGCCGGCGTGGCCGCCGCGCTGATCGTCGCCGGCGGCGGCACCGCCCTGGCAGTTCGCCGCCGCAAGACCCGTCACGCCGACTGAGCGAACCGCGAGCAGGGGTCCGCCCCTGGGCCGCCCTCCCGGCTGTTCGAGGACGACGCAGGCCGGCACGCCGCATAACCTCAGCTGGTGAGTGGTTTCTCGACGCATCGGCAGCGGGTGCACGACACCGAACTTTCGGCGCGCGCCCGCCATGCCAGTCTCCGTACCTGTGTGGTGATGTTCAGGCCGTACGGCTTCCGCGCGACCTATCACCACCTCTGCTGCAGCGCCCGGATCCCTGCGCAGCTGGATGCCGATCCGGCGTCACTGGTGCGAGCGGTCGAGGAGTTGGCGGCCGCTCGTGAGCTGTGGCTGGCGGAAGAATCGAGGTTCGTGGTCCGGCGTCGGGGCGAGAAGGCGCGTGGTCAGCGACGCCGGACCGAGGACGGCAGCTGGAGAGACCAGGGGCCGGGCCCGGAGGGCAGTCTCGCGTTCTGTCCCCACCCCGAAGCTCACCCCACCGAACCGCTTCCGACCGTCGTGAAACGCATCATGACCTCCAAGATCCCGGCAGCAGAGGTCGGCTCGGTGTGCCGGGCCTGCGGCAGCAGTGGCGCGACGACCAGCTGGCATACGGGCCATGACCTGCACATTCTCTGCGCGCGGTGCGGCGTCGGGCTCAGGTCGCAGCGGGCTGAGGCCGACCGCCTCGTCCTGGCGGCACGGGAAGACCGGTGGAGGAAGATCTGGCGCAGCAAAGCCTGATCGGGCCTCGAACCCGGACTCGTCTCCGCGGCGCTTCGTCGGCCCGTATCGCCGGCTGCCTCCCACCGGTCACATTTTTCGATCGCGATCCGTCAAGGCAGTGACAGCAGCAGGAAAGCTTGAAGGAGACAGTGATGGAAGCACGTCCGGTCATGGCTCAGATCCCGATGGCTCCGCGGATGGCCGAGGACCCCGGACAGTTGGTGCCCGAGCTGGCACAGGTGTCGGCGGCGCTGTTCGCGGTCACCAGCAACGGCTCGGTACCGCGTGCCACGATCAGCCTGGTGCAGCTGCGGGCCGGTCAGATCGTCGGCAGCACCTACCTGACCGTTCTGCACACGGGGTTCCTGCGCAAGGCCGGGGAGTCGGAGGAGCGCATCACGTCAGTCGCCTCCTGGCAGGACTCGCCGTACTTCACCGCTGCCGAGCGCGCCGCGCTGGCACTGGTGGAAGCCGTACTGCAGCCGTCCGCTGCCGGCGAAAGGGTCTCCGACGAGCTGTATGCCCAGGCAGCGGAGCTGTACGAGCCCAAGGCGCTTGCCACGCTGATGTTCGCGATCGGCCAGGTCAACTTCTTCATCGCCGTCGCACTCATCGCCAAGCCGGGGCCCGGCCGGTCGTTCACCGAGCCCTGGAATTGAACCGCAGCGGGTTGCGGGCGCCCCGGCCGTCCCACTGGCCGCCGTGACACGACGGGCATTCGCCCGAACTGCTGGGTGCGCCCAGCCGAACTCCGCCCCGCCAGCGTGCCGGGCGGAGTTCGGTGAGCAGGGAGCGGGGAGCAGGGCCGAGCCTCGTTCGAGGCCGGCTCAGGGCCGGTAGACGTACTCTGCCAGCGTCACGTGCTTCTTCCACCCCAGCGTCTCGTACAGCGCACGTCCGGCGTCCGTCGCGCCGAGAACGCCGAGGACCGCGCCCTCCTCCAGCGCCCGGTCGGCAAGCGTACGCATCACGAAGGCGCCCAGCCCACGCCTCCGATGGGCCTCCTCCGTCACCACCCGGTCCACGACCACGGCTTCCCCGAGGACCGCCATCTGCCCCTGGGCCGCAGGCTCACCCGCCGCGTCCATCACCCGCACATGAGTAACAGCCCCCACGGCCTCCACGTCCGCGGCGTACCCCTGTGGCACGGTCGGGTACGTGGCCATCAGGTCGACGGCCATCAGATGCCCGTCCTCCTCCCGTGCCCACCCCTGGGGCAGCCAGGAATCGGTCTCCCCCGGCTCCGCGGGCATCTTCATCCACGTGCGGGGCGCGGTCACCGAGGCGGCAGCGTCGCGGACCAGCGTCTCTTCGGTCCGAGGCAGGACATGGCGTCCCACTTCGTCGGGGCTGCCGTTCACCTCGACGTAGAGCCCCCAGGGCTGCGCGACCGGCGGGGGTGTCCGTCGGGACACAGCCCAGCCCGCCGCCCAAGTCCTGACCAGGTCCTCCACCATCCGGCCCTCCCGAAGCCGCGGCCGCGTCAACGGCCCGGTAATAGGCAACAGTTGGTATCACACATTACGTCACCGTGGAGTTCTCGGCGGCTGAATTACGGGCTGGTGGATCCCGGGCGTCGGCCGCCGGCCGACGCCCGAGGGACGCCCGGGGGCGCGGCCGGGTGCTCAGCCCCACCGTGCCCCGGCCCGCCTCTGCCTCAGGCCTTGGATCCCGCGGCCTCGGAAATCCGCGCGATCCACGCCTCCACCTCGTCGGCGCCGCGCGGCATCGCGGCGGACAGGTTCTCGTAGCCGTCCTCGGTCACCAGTACGTCGTCCTCGATGCGTACCCCGATGCCGCGGAACTCCTCCGGTGCCAGCAGGTCGTCCGCCTTGAAGTACAGGCCCGGCTCGACGGTGAGCACCATGCCCGCCTTCAGCTCGGCGTCCATGTAGTCCTCGCGCAGCAGCAGCTGGCAGTCGTGCACGTCCATGCCCAGGTGGTGGGAGGTGCCGTGGACCATCCAGCGGCGGTGCCAGCCGCCGTGCTCCGGGTCGAGGGTCTGCTCCAGGGTGACGCCTTCGGGCAGCAGGCCCCACTCGTGCAGGCGGCGGGCGATGACCTCGTTCGCGGCGGCGTGGATGTCGCTGAACTTGTTGCCCGGCTTCACCGCTTCCATGCCGGCCTGCTGTGCCTCGTGGACCGCGTCGTAGATCTTGCGCTGTACGTCGGTGAAGCGGCCGGTCACCGGGAGGGTGCGGGTGATGTCGGCGGTGAACAGGGAGTCGATCTCGATTCCGGCGTCGATGAGGATCAGGTCGCCCTCGCGGACCTTGCCGGTGTTCCTCGTCCAGTGGATGGTGTTGGCGTGGTCGCCGGACGCGCAGATCGACTCGTATCCGACGCCGTTGCCCTCGTGCCGGGCGTACAGGCCGAAGATTCCCTCGACCCAGCGTTCGCCGCGCCCCTTGCGTACGGCTTCCGGCAGCGTGGCGATGATCGCCTCGAACCCTTCGTGGGTGGCGGCGATCGCCTTGCGCATCTCGCCGACCTCCCACTCGTCCTTGACGATGCGTATCCCGGACAGGTGGCGGGCCAGTTCCTCGTCGGCCTCCCGCTGCTGCTCGCCGGTCAGGGACGTGCCCGCCTGGGCGCGGGTGGTGTCGACGAGTTCGGCGAGCTGCGGGTCGGCCGCCCGGACCACGCGCAGCCGGGCGGCGGCCTCGTCCTTGGCCAGGTCGGCGGCGAGCGAGTCGATGTGGCGGGCGGTGAGGCCGAGCTGCGACTCGATGTCCGCGACGGTCGGGCGGTAGCCGACCCAGAACTCCCCGTACCGGGAGTCGGTGTAGAACTCCTCGGTGTCCCGCGGGGCCGGCGGGCGGAAGTACAGGACGGCGTCGTGGCCGCCCTCGGGGGTGGGGTGCAGGACCAGGACGCTGTCGGGTTCGGCGTGTGCGCCGAGGCCGGACAGGTGGGCGAAGGCGGTGTGCGGCCGGAAGGTGTAGTCGGTGTCGTTGCTGCGTACCTTCAGGCCGCCGCCGGGGATGACGAGCCGTTCGCCGGGAAACCGCCGGGAGACGGCCGCCCGGCGGCGGGCCGCGTGGTCGGCGACCTCGGCGCGGGGCGTGGGCGAACGGTCGTCGGTTGCCCACCCGGAAGCCATGAACTCGCGGAACTCGGTGTTGGTGGGGGTGCCGCGGTGGCCTGCCTGGGGCTGATTCTCGCTCGTCATGCCGGACATCCTGTCAGAACTGTCGACCATTCGGACCCCCGTCGAACAAACTGATGATCATTCAGGAGGCGGTGGGTGAAGCGGGCGTGGGGGTGGCGCCCGCGCGCCGGAGTCAGCGGGGTATGGGGGAAGTGGCTTCCTCGCGGCAGCGGACCATGAAGGACCGTTCGAAGACGATGACGGTCTCGCCTGTCGACTTCGTACCCGTCGTCTCCACGGTGATGATCCCCTGGCCCGGCCGGGACCGGGACAGCCGTTTGCCGAGGATCCGGCTCGTCGCGTAGAGGGTGTCGCCGACGAAGACGGGGTCCTTCAGCCGGACGCGGTCCCAGCCGAGGTTGGCCACCGCCCGCGCCGACAGCGCCTGTACGGTCATCCCGCCGATCAGGCACAGCGTGATACCGCTGTTGACCAGTACTTTTCCGTACTCGGCGGCAGCGCCGTAGTGCTGGTCGAAGTGGAGCGGGTGCTGGTTCATCGTCAGCAGGGTCAGCCAGGTGTTGTCGGCCTCGGAGAGGGTACGGCCCGGCCAGTGCCGGATCACCATGCCGGGCTCGAAGTCCTCGTAGTCGCCGCCGTGTTCCTCGGCGTACTCGTTGTCCTTGACGTGGCGCAGGGTCATGCGGTGTCACTCCGGTGCTGGATGTCGTGGGAAGGGGCGGTGCATGAGTGGTGCCGTCAGACCGCCACCATCACGTTGTCGGAGCTGCTGATTCCGCCCCGGACGCTGACGATGCCGGCGGAACCGTCGCCGTAGAACCGGCAGAACAGCCCGGCCGGGCGGCCGCCGAATATCAGGGGCCCGAGCACGGGGGCGACCTCGGCGTCGTGCGGCTCGTCGGAGCCGTCGGCGATCAGCGTGGTCCGGCAGGTCTGCGGGCGTACGAATTCCTGCACCACGCTGGTGCCGTCGACGACGGCCGCACGGACGGCGGACTCCCACTCGGCCTGGCCGACGTCGCGGCCGATGACCACCTGCTGCCCGCACTCCCCCAGGCCGGCCTTGAGCACCAGCAGGTCCCGGTGGTCCCGTACGAACGGGAGCAGGTCGACCTGCCGGCCCGCGCGGTCGGTCTTGCGCTCCGAGAGGATCCGCGTCCACGGCAGGTACCGCTCGACGAGTCCGCGCTCGGCCTCGGTCATCCAGGGGCGCCCTTCGGACAGCAGGCCCATGGTGAGCTTGCTGTGCAGGAAGGTCGAGGTCTGGGTGCCCACCAGCAGACAGCCGTGGTCCAGCGCGTCCTGGACGGGTGTGGTGTCGACACCCGCGTCGAGCCAGTCCGGGATGGTGAAGTTGCGCAGTCCGATCGGATACCGCAGGTGCGGGGCGCGGTCCCACGCCTCGGGCAGCTCCTCGGGCTCGAAGAAGCGTGCGGTCAGGCCGTGGCTGTTGTAGTAATCGGCCTCCATCTCGAAGTACCGCCGCTGCACGCCGGTCACCCGGGTGCTGCCGACGACGGCCACCCGCGGTGCCAGCGCCAGTTCCGCGCTGAGCGAGCGGAACATCTCGGCGCGTACGGCGAGCGGGTCCGGGGAACGGTACGGAGTCCGGCCCTCCGCGTCGGCGTGGAGGGCGCGCCACACCGCCAGCCGGCTCTGCGTCTCGACCACGCCGCCGAGCGCGCCGCTGACGTTGAACTCCAGGAACCGCGGCCCGTCCGGCCCGATGACCAGGTCCGGACGGACCACACAGTCGGCGTACCGCTCCTCGGTGAACGGGTCGCTCATCCAGAGCCGGTCCTCGGTGGCGGGCATGGCGTAGGCCGCCAGCCGGCCGGCGGTGGTGGGTCCGGTCTCCAGGGCGGTACGGCGCAACAGCTCGATCAGGGCGAGGCTCACCCGGAAGACCTCGGCGTAGGCCGCGCGCGGGATCGCCATCGGTGTCGCGGGAAGGACCGGCTGGTAGGGCCAGCCGGTGTCCCGGAGTTCGTGCCGCAGCAGCTGCCGGATCGTTTCGGCCGGGGCGGCGGGCCGCAGCCGGTGCCGGCCGAACCACGGGTGGCCGCTCCCCGTACCGAGGTCCTCATACGTGTCCATCCGGCACTCCCTCCCCTGTCGGCGGGACGGCGGACGGGCCGTCCGGTCCCGGCTCGGCCGCGCGGCGCGCCTCGAACAGCGCCACCGCGGCGGCGGTGTCCTCGATGGCCATGCCGACCGTGCGCAGGACCGAGGTCCGGCCGGCGGCGCCGACCTGGCCGCTGACCAGGGTGCCCAGGTCGTACAGGTCCTCGGCCGTGATCGAGCCGTCGGCCAGCGCGGCCCGGATCTCCCCCGCGCCCTCCAGGGCCGCGGTCCGGTCCTCGACGATGTTCACGGCGCCGGCCAGCAGGGCCGGGTCGAGTTCGACGGCGTCCGGGTGGGTTCCGCCGATCACGTTCACGTGTGCTCCGGGGGCCACCCAGTCGGCCTCGACCACGGGTGTGGCGTCGCTGGTCGACGTGGCCGTGCAGATGACCGGCGCGTCGGTGACGGCGTCCCGCGCGGTGTCGCAGACCGTCGCGCGGACGGGGCCGGGCACGGTGTCCCGGATCCAGTCGGCGAACGTCTCGGCGCCGGCGCGGGTGCGCGAGTGGATCCGTACGGTACGGATCGGGCGGACCGCCGTGATGGCCCGGACCAGGGCCCGCGCCTGCACCCCCGCGCCGATCACCGCCAGGTCGGCGGTGTCCTCGGGAGTGCACCAGCGGGTGGCCAGGCCGGCGACCGCGCCGGTTCGGACGGCGGTCAGCTCGGCACCGTCCAGCAGGGCGGTGATCTGCCCCGTCTCCAGGTCGGTGAGCGCGACGATGCCGTGGATCAGCGGCAGCCCGCGGGCCGGGTTGTCGGGGGTGAGCGTGGTGACCTTGACGCTGCCCACCCCGCGCCGCTCCCAGACGGCGGGGCTGACCAGGAGGACGCGCTGGTCGCCGTGTTCGACGACGGTGCGGGCCGGGGACCTGGTCCGGCCGGCGGCCAGGTCCGTGAACATCTCGCCGAGCGCGTCGATCACACGGATCATCCGCCGGGTGCCGGACATGGCGGCGGCGTCGACCGTCACGGGCGCGGTCATGAGGCCCCCTCGCCGCCGCCGAACCGGCTCGCCCAGGCGTCCTCGCGCGCCACGGTGGCGCGGGCCATCCGGGCGAACGGCGGGCCGACCATGTTGCCGTCCAGGAGGGCGATCCCGCCGTCGGCCGCCGTGACGGCCGCCGCGACCCGGCGGGCCAGTCCCAGTTCGTCGGGCCGGGGCCGCAGGATGCGGTTGATCACGTCGAGTTCGCCCGGGTGCACCGTCGCCTTGCCGTGGAAGCCCAGGGCCCGTACCCGGGTGGTCTCCTCGGCGAGGACTTCCGGCTCGGCGAGCCGGAAGTTGGCCGTGTCGATGCAGGCCGTGCCGTAGCGGGCGCAGGCCATCGCCATCGCCTGCCGGGCGGCCTGCATGGCCTCCCAGCTGATCTCCACGCCGAGCGTGGCGGCCAGGTCGGCCGAGCCGAGCACCAGGCCGTCGGCGGCGCGGGCGAGGGCGTCGATGCCGGTGACCGCCTCGACCGTCTCCACGGTCACGTAGATCTCCGGGTGAGCGTCCGCCGACGCCAGGGTCCGGCGCAGCAGGTCGATCTCGACCGCCGAGGTCACCATCGTCATCATGACGATGCCGGGCCGTACCGGGCTGTCGGTCAGCGTCAGCACGTCGTGCACCGCGTCGAGGCTGCCGAGTTCGTTCATGCGCACGGCGACGTTCGCCGGCTGCGGCGCCTTCTCCAGCGCGGCCCGGCAGACCGTGCGGGCGGCCGGTTTGCCGGCGGGCGGTACGGAGTCCTCCAGGTCGATCAGGTGGACGTCCGCGTCGTACGACCAGGCCTTCTCCACCCGTTCCAGCGACAGGGCGGGCGTGTACAGGATGCTGCGCGGGACCGCCCGTACCACGCCGGTCACCGGAGCCCCGGCCCGGACGGCGCGGCCGCCGGGCGGGCCCCGGCCTCGACCAGTGCGGAGCACAGGCGCTTGATCTGCTCGTCGGTCTGGCCGGCCCGCAGCATCACGCGCAGTCCTGCGGTGCCGCGGGCGACGATCGGGAAGAACACCGGCGAGGTGTAGAACCCGGCGGCGAACACCTGCTGGGCGCCGTCGACGACCGTCTCGTCGCTCATCGGCACCACCCGGATCGGGTAGGTGCTGCCGGACTGCTCGGTGGCGACCAGCGAGTCGAACAGCGCGATGTTGGACCGTAGGCGGCCCTGGAGCCGGGTGAGTTCCTCGGTGCGGTGGATCTCGGCGGAGGCGAGGGCCGCGCCGACCGCGGCGGCGTTCATCTTCTGCGAGTAACCCAGCGGGCCCGCGAACCGCTCGATCAGCCGCCGCGTGTCCGTCCCGTACCCGTCGAGCAGGATCGCCGTGCCGCCGGCGCCGAAACCTTTGCTCAGGGTGGCCACGGTGATGGTCCGCTCGTCGAGCACGGGAGCGTGCGAGCGTACGTAGCCGATGCCGCGCTCGCCGTACGCGGACAGCGAGTGCGAGTCGTCGTAGAAGACCAGGAGGTTGTACTTCTCCTGGAGTGCGGCCAGCTCCTCGACGGGCGCGTAGCCGCCGAGGCTGTCGGAGCCGTCCACCACGTAGCAGACGCGTTCGTAGGTGCGGCACATGTCCGTGAGGAAGTCCAGGTCGTGGTGGCGGCAGGTCACGACCTCGCTCTCGTCGGCGCAGGCCGGCTTGGCGTTGGCCATCGAGACATGGGCGTTCTTGTCGAAGACCATCAGCGGCCGGGTGCCGTTGCCGAGGTGCCCCGACGCGATCAGCGGCAGCAGGCCGGTGCTGGCCGCCGCGGTGGAGATCGCGCTGATCACCATGGCGCCGAACAGCTCGCCCAGCGACTCCTCCAGCTCCAGCAGCACCGGGGTCTGGACGCGGGTGCGCGGGATGCAGTGGTCCAGCACGCCGAAGCGGCGCAGTGCGGCGACCGCGCCGTCGATGACCTTGGGGTGGGTGTCGAGGTCCAGGTACGAGCAGACCGTGAAGTTGACGAACTCGTGCCCGTCGGGCATCCGGAACACACCGTCCTGGAGGTCGCCGACGATGCCGGCGACCCCGTGGTCGTAGGACATGTTCCAGAACGTGTTGCCGATGCCGATGAGCCGGTCGTTGTTGCGGTAGCGGTGGGTGGGGGTGATGGTCCTGCGCTCGCTCATCGGGAGTTCACCTCGGTGGGACGGTAGCTGTAGACGCCTTTGAGCCTCCGGTAGGCGTACGTGTAGAGCGCGACGCCGAGCACGTGCGGCCTGCGGAGGATCTTCTTCGACTTGAGCCAGAAATTGACGTTGATGTTCATCTCGTCCAGCGACTCGGCCTGGTGCCACCAGCCGAGCGGCAGGTAGAGCATGTGGCCGGGTTCGAGGACGAAGTCACGGCGTCGGGCGAGCTTGGCCGCCAGCCTCGGGTAGCGCTCCAGGTCGACGTCGTCGAGGTCGAACACCTGCGACTTGTCGCCGTATCCGCGCAGTACCGACCGCGGGTAGTAGTCCCGTACACCGGGTGGCGCGATGATGAACCGCTTGCGGCCCTCCAGCGCGATGTTGAAGTTCTCGAACTCGTCGAAGTGGTTCTTGGTGAACACGCCGCGGTGGCTGATCCACAGGTTGGCCGCGTACAGGGAATCGCCGTAGCCGAAGAACTTCTCGGCGTCGAAGCCGATGACGGCGTTCACGTCGGCCGGGCTGCTGCGGATGTTGGACACCACCCGGTGCCAGGTGTCCGTGCTGCTCAGATGTCGTTCGTCCGCGAAGAACTCGCGGAGTTCGATGTCCCGGGTCTCCCAGCGCCCCGGATGGTTCTTGTCGCCCGGCTCGGTGAACAGGGTGACGGTCATCTCGGCCAGCCGGGACGCCACTTCGTCCCGGCCGAGCCCCTGCACGCTGCTCGGCAGCTCGATCACCACGGGCCGGTCGGCCTTGTAGAGCCCCCGGGGGCCGACGGCCAGGAACCTCTCGAACGACATGCGGGCGACCTGCACGCCCGCCGTCCTGTGCGACTCGGGCACAGCGTCCGGTACTGCCATGTCGTGTGTCCTCCTTCCTCAAAGGCCGGGCATCGGGCCCTGTCAGCCGTCGGTCCTGCTGCCGCTCAGCGCCGCCACCACGTCCACGATCAGGTCCTCCTGGCCGGCGATGGCCTGCCGCCGGCCGAGTTCGAAGAAGACGTCGCGCGGGTCCACGCCGGCGGCCGTGGAGAGTTCGGCGACCCGGTGCCGGAAGCCGGAGAACACTCCCGCCAGGCCGCTGACGATGCTCATCGAGGTGGTCACCGGTGGGGCGGGCATCAGTTCGCGCTCGGCGAGGTCGGCGGCGTCCAGCAGGGCGTACAGGTCGATGCCGGTGGTGAATCCGCTCCGCTCCAGTACCGGGACCAGCGCCTCCAGCTGGGTGTTGCCCGCGCCGGCGCCGAAGCCGCGGGCGCAGCCGTCGATGATCCCGGCGCCGGCGTCGGCCGCGGCCACCGAGTTGGCGACGGCCATGCCGAGGTTGTTGTGCCCGTGGAAGATCACGGGGACGGTGCCGACCGCCTCGGCGATCGCACCGATCCGCGCGGTGACGTCCGGCGGCAGGAAGTGGCCCGCGGAGTCCATGATCCCCACGGCCTGTGCCCCGTACCCGACGGCCTGGGCGGCCTGCTCGGCCAGTACCTCCGGGGTGGCCATATGACTCATCATCAGTACGCAGTGGGCCTCGGCCCCGGCGTCCCGCAGGAAGCCCAGGTGACGCTCGGCCAGTGACGTCTCGGTGGCGTGTACGCCGATGCGGACGACGTCGGCCCCGTGGGCGATCGCCCGCCGCAGGTCGCCGGACGTGCCCCAGCCGGGCAGCATGAAGGTGGCCATCCGGCTGTGGCGCAGCGCCTCCCGGACGGTGGCCAGCATCTCGTCGTCGCTCGCCGCGGCCAATCCGACCTGCAGCGAGGAGGCACCCAGACCGTTGCCGTGGCCGACTTCCACCACCGGGATCCGGGCCGCGTCCGCGGCTTCCGCGTAACGGCGCAGGGCGGCCGGTCCGAGCTGGTGCCGGACCGCGTGCTGGCCGTCCCGCAACGTCGGGTCGTGGATCACCAGGTGCTTCATGAGGTCACCCCCGTGCGGGACGCCCGGTCCGGCCGGGCCGCGTACTGCTCGGCGACCATGACGGCGGCGGAGTTGATGATGTCCAGGTTTCCGGCGTACGAGGGCAGGACGTCGCTGTGCGCCATGACCTGGAGGGTGACCGTCACCAGGTCGCCGGCCGCGGTGCAGGCGGTGACCTCGTAGCCGGGGGCGAAGGAGCGCACCTGCTCGGCCACCCGGTCGACCACCGCGCGTACCGCCGCCGGGTCGGCGTCGGGCATCCGGGCGTGGACGGCGGTCCGGAAGGTCGCCGACGGTACCGCCGGGCTGATGTTGAGGATCGCCTTGACGTCGGTGACGCCGGAGAACGTCGTCACGGCGTGGCCGGTGGTCGCCACGTACTCGTCGAGGTTCAGCCGGGTGGCGCGCCCTGCCACGTCGCTGGCCACGGTCGAGACGACCTCGAAGTACGTCACCGGGAAGCGGGCCGCGAGCGCGTGCACGACCGGGACGGACGCCTGGCCGCCGCAGCTGATCAGGTTGACGTTGCGCCCGGTCGCCGCGGACACGCCGGTCACGGTGGGCGCCACCATCTGCCCGATCTTGCTGGGCGTCAGGTCGACCACCAGCGTGCCGAGCGGCTCCAGCAGCGGCCAGTGTTCCCGGTGGGACGCGGCGCTGGTGGCGTCGAAGACGACGTCGAACGGGCGCGGGGCCGCCAGTACGGCCTCGATGCCGGCGGCGCTGGTCGCGTGGCCGAGGCTCTCGGCGTACCGCAGCCCTGCCGACTCCGGGTTGCGTCCGGCCACCAGCCGGCAGTCCAGCGCGGGCGACCGGTCGATCTTGCTGACCAGGTCCCGGCCGATGGCTCCGGTGCCGATGACGGCGACCGTCACCGGTTCGACCACGTCCGGACGGGGGCTCGTCAGGCCCGCGGCGGGACTCACCGTATACCTCGACGGGAGCGGGGGCCGCAGGTCAGCGGCCGGTGTGAGAGGCAACGGCGGGTGTCTGTCGCACGTCCCGCCGCATCCGGTTCGCAGGTTCCCATGAACGTTGTCCTCACCCTTCGATGTGCGCGCGACTGCTTGTGGCAGCCCTGACTGCAGGCATCCAGGTGCCTCACCGGGTCTCCGTCCGTTCCAGACCGTGTGCCGACGCGATCGGTCACGTCACCTCCCGTACGGCGGCCGGTCAGCCGTGACGGCCGGCGGGCCGCCGAGAGGCGAAGTGTGAGGGGCCGACGCGTGGTCGCGCGGCTGGAGGTCGGAGAAGCCAAGACCGCCGGGCCGCGGGTCGGCGCGCCGAGACGATCGGCTCAGGGCGCGGACCCAGGGGTCTTGACGCAATATGTGAAAGCCCCGTGGCGGGCATGCCCTCCCATGCATGCACGTCGCTGATCACCGGTTCAGTGCCCAGCGGCGGCGAACATATCAGAAGACAGCAGGACGCAAACCCTCCCAGCAGGAGGGAAATTGATCTTCTGTCGAAGTGACCGGCCGGTACGTCCCTGGCCTGCCGGCGACAGGTGCACCGCCTCCTGACGGACCTGATCTTCCTTCTCGACGCCACCGCGGACCCCGGCTATATTCGGCAACCCCGTACACCTGTACGTACGGGCTCCGGCAAGCGACGACGGGCTGATGCCGCGTCGGCGGCGGGGCGGCACGACCGAGGGGGAGACGATGTACTGCCTGCTACGCCGCCCGGCGGGGCCATGAGCGCGTCGGTGGCTGACCAGGCAGGCGCGCAACGGCCGCGCCTGGGCGGCGACTTCTCCCGGCTGTGGTGGTCCGCCGCCGTCTCCTCGCTCGGTGACGGGGCCACGATCGCCGCCGGCCCGCTGCTGGCCACCCGGCTGACCGACGACCCCCGCCTGATCGGCGCGGCCTCGGTCGCCTTCACCGCGCCGTTCATCCTGTTCGGCATTCCGGCCGGGCTGCTGGTCGACCGTGTCGACATCCGGGCGATGATGGTGCGCGTCGACATCGCCCGGGCGATCGTGCTCGGGGTGCTCGCCCTCGGGATCCTCGGTGGCTGGGGCGGATTGCCGCTGCTCTACGCGTGCATGTTCCTGCTCGGCGTCGGCGAGGTCCTGTGCCGTAACGCCGCCCAGGTACTCGTCCCCTTCATCACCCCGCGGGCCGGGCTCGCCACCGCCAACGCCCGCATCATGGCCGCGCAGGAGGCCGGCACCGGCTTCGTCGGCCCGCTCGCCGGCGCGCTGCTGTTCGGGGTGGCGGCGGCCCTGCCCTTCGGCGTGGACGCGGCCACCTTCCTGTGCTCCGCCGTACTGGTCAGCCGTATCCGCCGCACCCGGCCGGTCCGCTCCGGGCCGAGCGGCGGGAGCGGTGTGCTGTCGGAGATGCTGGCCGGCGCCAAGTGGCTGTACGCGCACCGGCTGCTGCGCAGCCTCGCCCTGGTGTCCTGCCTGATCAACCTCGCCGGGAACGCGATGCTCGCCGTGCTCGTGGTGCACAGCGGCAAGGAACTCCAGCTGGGCCCGTTCGGGTACGGCGTCCTGCTGGCCTGCCAAGCCGTGGGAGCCGTCACCGCCTCGCGGTTCGCCCCCGCCCTTACGGAACGCCTCGGCCGGGAAGGCGCGCTGGTCGCCACCGCCGTCCTGATCGCCACGAGTGAGACGGTGCTGGCCACCGTGCCGTCGGCCTACGCGGCCGGCGCGGCCCTCGCGGTCTTCGCGTGCGGGACGGTGACGTGGAACGTCGTCGTGGTCGTACTGCGGCAGACCCTGGTGCCGCAGCACCTGCTCGGGCGGGCCAACAGCGTGTACCGGCTCGTCGCCTGGGGCGGGCTGCCCATCGGCGCGGCGGCCGGCGGCATCGTCGCCGCGGAGATCGGCACCCGCGCCGTGTTCGGCATCGGCGCGGTGGTCATGGCGGTCATCGCGGCGGCCCTCCTCGCGGGCGCCCGCCGCCAATGGGTCACCCGCGCCGAACCGGCTCCGCGACCCGCGGACACGCACGGAGCGGACACGCACTGAGCGGACAGCCGCGCGGCGCCCGGTACCGCTGGCGCCGTCGCCGTACCGGACACCCCGGTTCCGCTCCGGAAAGGACATGCGATGACGACCACGAGCCCGCCCACATCACCCAGGTCACGGCTGGGCCACGCGTACGGGGAGCAGCTCGCGCGGCACGCGTCACCGGGCCACCCCGCGGCCGCCGCCCACGCGTCGGCCACCCTCACGCTGGCGTACCAGGACCGGTTCCTGAACGGCCCCGCTTTCCTCGGCGAGACCGAGCGCCGCGCCGTCGTGGCGGATCTCCACACGGTCCACGCGCTGCTGCGCTCGCTGCCGGACCGGGTCTTCGGCGGCAGCGTCAGCGCGCTGGCCGCGGCGGTCGGCATGGACCCCCTGCAGTCGGCGCTGATCACCCGCAGCGCCCGGACCGGATCGCTCCTCCCCCTGGGGCGGGCCGATCTCTATCACGACGGCACGGGGTTCCGGCTCCTCGAATTCAACATCACCAGCGCGCTCGGCGGCTTCGAGAACGCGGACATCAACCGGGCGATGCTGGCGTACCCGCCGCTGGCGGAGTTCGTACGGCGGCACGGGCTCCGCTATCAGGACACGCTGGGCTGCATGGTGCGCAGCATGTACGCCGAGTGCGCCGCGAACCTCCCCACCGACCGGGCGCCCGTCGTCGCCGTGGTGGACACGGTCGAGAACTTCACCGTCGTGGGGCCCCGGCTGCGGGTGTTCGCCGCGAAGCTGGCCGACCACGGCGTCGAGGGAATCGCCTGCGACCTCGGTGAACTCACCTACCCCGGCGGCCGTCCGACGGTCGCGGGCCGCGCCGTCGACGTCGTCTTCCGCTACTTCCTGGCCGAGGACCTCACCGACCCCGCCCCGGCGGCCCAGCTGGAGCCGCTGCTGAGCGTGGTCGAGCAGGGCAGGGTGGGCCTGTTCAGCCGGCTGGACGCCGAACTGTACGGGAACAAGGGCACCTTGGCGATGCTCTCCGACGAACAGCACCGTGACCTGTTCGACGCCGCCGAGCTGGCGTGCGTCGACCGGCTGCTGCCATGGACGCGGTACGTACGCCCGCGCACCACGGACCCGGGCGGCACCCGGATCGACACGCTCCCCTACGCCCTGGCCCACCAGCACGAGCTGATCCTGAAGCCGACGCTGCTGCACGGCGGCAACGGCATCACTGCCGGGTGGGAGGCGGAGCCGGCGCAGTGGGAGCACAAGGTCACCTCGGCGATGCACGGCCCCTTCGTACTCCAGCACCGTGTACGCCCCATGGCCGAGCCGTTTCCCGACGGGGCCGGCGGCTTGCAGGAACTCTTCCTCAACTGGGGTCTCTACCTGAGTGCCCGCAGCGCCGAGGACGACGGGTACGCGGGGGGCTTCGTACGGGGCAGCACCGATCCGGGGGTGGGGGTGGTCAGCGTGGGCAGTGGTGCGGCGGTCGGTTGCGTGTTCCACGGTGGTGAGCTCTGAGGTGAGACGAGCCGGTGGGGCTGGGTCTCATCTCTCCGGGCGGTGCGCTACAGGGTGAGGACGGGTTTGACGACCTGCCCCGATGCGGCAGCCTCGGCGGCGGCTTCGATGTCCTTGAAGGGGAATGCGGCGACGAGTTTCTCCAACGGCAGTACGCCCTGCCGGTGGAGCTGGACCAGGCGCGCGATGTTCGCAGCCGGCAGGCCGTCCCCTTCGGTCACCCCGCGGATCGTGATGCCCTTGGTGATGACCGGCATGGTGTCGAACTGCGCCGTACCGAGGCCGACCAGGGCGAGCGTGCTTCGCTTGCGCAAGGCGCTGACGGCCTGGGACACCGCGGTCGCCTGGCCGGTCGTGTCGATGGCGTACTGCGGCCCTCCCCCGGTGAGGTCCTGGAGGGCCGCCGCCACATCGTCCTCGGTCGTGGGATCGACGGCCGCCGTGGCGCCCAGCTCCCGGGCCAGCGCGCGCCGCGCGGCCACGGGGTCGACGGCGATGACCGTGCAGTCGGCGGCGACCGCGGCCATCACGGCACTCAGGCCGACACTGCCGGCGCCGAAGACGGCCAGCGTCGCGCCCGGGGCGGGGCGCAGGACCGTGGACACCGTGCCGACACCGGTTTGGACGCTGCACCCCAGCGGGGCAGCCAGGGTGGCGGGGAAGTCCGCCGGGATCTTGACCGTGTTGCTCTCGGTGGTGAGGCAGTGCGTGGCGAAGGCGGACTGCCCGAAGAACTGGCCGTGGACCGGGGTGCCGTCCGTGCCGGAGAGCGGGGTCGTGCTGTCGGGGCGGGTGCCGCCGGCGTTGAGGAGTCCGGAACGTTCGCAGTAGGCAGGCTCTCCCGTTGAACACTGCGCGCAGTCACCGCAGCTTCGGTACGTCAGGCACACCGTGTCGCCGGGAACGAACCCGGTCACCGCGTCGCCCACCGCCTCGACGACACCGGCGCCTTCGTGCCCGAAGACCATGGGCAGGCGCTGCGGCGGCCAGACCTGCCGCATGATCAGGTCGGTGTGGCAGATGCTCGCGGCGGTGATCCGCACCAGGATCTCGTCCGGCCTCGGCCTCTCCAGCTCCACCTCCTGAGTGACGAAGGGGCCGCCGGGGGTTCTCACCAGTGCCGCGCGAATCCGCATGGGTGCCTTCCTGGGCGAGTCTGCTGTGGGCGTCGCCTCTGATGCTATGAGGACCGCAGCGGTGGGGGCGAGGGTGACGGGCGGGGCCACCGAGGCGGTTTTAGGCGGATGCGGTATGGCCTGATTCCCAAAGGTGGGGTGGTGAGGAATGAGCCGATACATGAGGGTGGCGTGACACGACCGCAGCGGGCTGCCAAGGTGACGGGGCGAGTTCGGACAGCCGCCGGCCGGCAGGCGTCGACCAGACCCATCGACCGCGAGAGGGTGTGGAACGTGACAGAGCAGACCGCTGCACCGGGTTCCTTCTACCGGCGCATCGACGCCGTGGTGCGGGCCAAGGGCGACGACCCCATCACGTGGGTGCTCAAGGACAACTCGTACGTGCGCTACGACATGCGGGCGGACCACGGCTTCGACGGGTACCCGAAGACCATCGAGGGCAACTGGCCCGGCCTGGTGGACAGCTTCGGGCGCAGCATCGACGCCGCGCTCAACCGCCGGGACCAGCCGAACATCGTGTACCTCTTCAAGGACAGCCAGTACGTCCGGTACGACCTGGACTCCGACAAGGTCGAGCCGGGCTACCCGCTGAGCATCGCGGAGGCCTGGAAGGGGCTGCCGCCCGACTTCCAGCGCGGCATCGACGCGGCGGTCAACCACCAGAGCAGCCCGAACGTCAGCTGGATCTTCAAGGACGACCTGTACATCCGCTACGACGTCCCGAACGACAAGCTGCTGGGCGGGCCGACGCCGATCCTGCGCGGCTGGCGCGGGCTGCCGGAGAACTTCCAGCGGGGCATCGACGCGGCCGTCAACTCGGTGCTGGACACGGACAAGGTGTACCTGTTCAAGGACGACCAGTACGTCCGGTACGACCTGGTCAGCGACCGGACCGACAGCGGTTACCCGCTGCCCGTCGAAGGCAACTGGAACTTCTTCACGTGAACCGCGTGAACCGCGTGAACCGCTCGGCGTGATGTCCGTTGCGGTACGGCGCCCCGTCCGGCTGGCCCCGGGCGGGGCGCTCAAGAACACCCGGAAGTGGACTGGTCAGCCCGGCCCCCTCCGATCAGCACGGTCGCGGGACCGGGGGCGCGGGCCACTCGGGTGACAACGGTCTTGCCGTATCCGCCCGGGTGAGCTGTCCGTCGGGGCTCACCGTGGATGCGTCGACACCCCGCGCTCGACGCCACCGAGTTCTTCCGTGCGCACCGGGATCTGTGAGCCCAGCCGCCACAGAGCGGCGCAGGTGTGACGTTGCGCCGTCCTCACGGGTGTCAGCCGTCGTCGTCCTGATCGTCCCTGGAGGCGCGTCGCCCCCGCGTGACCGCGAGGATGCTGCCGACGACGGCGATCACGGCGATGGCCAGGGCGATGCTGAATCCGCCCTCCGTGTCCCAGTACACGTCCTCCAGGCTGATCAGCAGCGCCGCCTCGTCGACGACGAGGGCCAGGCCGACCCCGTAGGCCAGGCCCAGCCAGGCGCGGGCCCGCGCCGAGCGTTCGGCCAGGCTCGCCGCGCCCACCACCGCGAGCAGCAGGATGCCCCACACGTAGTGGTGCAGGTGCACCCCGCCGGCCTGTACGTCACCGACTCCGGCCACGTCGATGTGGATGAGCCAGGTCAGCAGGCGCATCCCGCCGAAGGTGAGCGTGAACCCCCACCAGGCCAGGATGAAGCCCCGGCGCTTCGGGGAGATGCCGGGCAGCAGGCGCAGCCAGGGCGAAGGGCGCTCCCTGTGCTCGTACGGTGCGCGGCCGTCCGTCTTCGAGGGCTTCATCCGAGCTCTCCCGCCGTGAATTTCCCGATCAGTGCGGCCAGAGTGTCCGGCGCGCTGTAATGGGCCGCGTGCGCCGCGCCCGGAATGTCTTCCGCGCGCCCGTCGGCGACCAGCTCCGCCACGCGCCGCGTCCAGGTGCCGGAGGCGATGGTGTCACCCGTTCCCCGTACGACGAGCGTGGGCGCGCGGACCTGGGACAGGTTCACCTCGAATGACTCGGCCGCGTCCCGCAACGAGTGGCGGAAGGAGGCGGCGCAGCGCAGCGGGCCGGTCACCAGGTAGTCGAACGCTGCCAGGAAGAGCAGGCGGAAAGGTTCCTTCGGGGCGTCAGCGACGAGCCGTCCGAACTGGCGCAGACCGGAGGTCCTCGGTTCGAGCGCCGGACCGACCAGCACCAGGTGGCTCACCAGGCGGGGGTGGCGGGCAGCCAGGGCCGCGACCACCTGGCAGCCGACCGAATTGGCCACCACGGGGACGGGGCCCAGGGGCAGTCGCCGGTGCAGGCGGGCCAACGCGTCGGCGAGCTGTGCGACATCGGGTGCGCGGCGCGCGGCGGCCCGCGAGCGCGCGTTGCCCGGCAGGTCCGGCACCACCACGGTCACGCCGTCCGAGGCCAGCCGGCGCGCGAGCGGCACGAAATACCGGCCCGAGAGTCCGAGTCCGTGGACGAGCATCATGGCTGGGCGGCCCTCGCGGGGCGGAGGCCCGTATCTGCGGGCGAAGAATCCGACGTCACTCATGTGATCCACGTGCCCACGATCACCTCCCGCACAACCCGGGTCCAGTCCGGCGCGCGGGTAGGGTGACCTGCGGTCCTGTCGGCCAGGTCGCGCGGCGAGGACGTTCGGCCACTCCCCCGTGAGCCGGTGGCGCCGCTACCGTCGCCACGGCGAGCGCCATCTCGCACTGATGGAGACGTGACACCGTGCTCAATCCGATAGAGACCGCCTCGGCGGTGAATTCCAGGGAGGACCTGGTGCGTCACTTGACCGACCTGGCGGAGAAAGCCGGCCGGGGGACGATTCCCGTCGAGAACCCGGAGACGTCCGCGTTTCTCGAAGCGTCTTCCGCGTGGCTGGAAGGCCTGGACGGTTTTTTGCGGCAGCACACTGGCGAAGGTGCGCCGGAATCTCCGACGTGGGCCACAGTGGCGTTGCTTTTCTCGGCCGGGCTGGTTCACGCATAAGGTGACACACCTGCCGCCGAATTCACCGGACGAGCCGCCGGAAGCGGATGCGCGCCGGGCGAAGGCCGCTCCTGGCCCTGCTTCCGCAGCGTTCTTCGCCGACGGCCGCCCAGCACCGGCTACTTGTGATGCCTGGCGCGCGTTCCCCTCAGCAGGAAGACAGGACGCATCGACGGAAGGAATCGCCTGACGCCCGTGCCCGAACCGGTACGTGCAGGGCGGGCGTTGTGGGTCTCTCCGGCGGCGACGAGAGCGTACGCGCGGGCGAGGCTTCTCAGCGCCTTGCAGGAGCGGCCCTTGTGCTTGGCCTTGCTGATCGCGGTGGCTTCGCCGGCGATGGCCCTGAGGAGTTCCTCACGGGCGACGGCTGCGGGCGCCTGGGGGACGGCAGTCAGGACGAGGCCGGCTTCGGCCGGTTCGAGCGGGCGGCCGACGACGGTTTCGTCGTTCAGTTCCGTGAGCGGCTTTGCCTTGTGGCCGGACTTCTTCTTGGCCATGCTGGTTCCTTCTCTTTTCACCTGGCGATACTCGACTCGACGACAGCCGAGTCGCTGCGGAGGGCCGTACGGGTGGGGAGAGTACGGCTCGGCCGAAGCGCCGTTCGGCCATTCGGCGTGTGCCGTCGAGTTCGGGCCGGACGCGCTTCTTCGTCCCTAGGATTCCCAGACGTCATCAGCAGGTTTCCCAACGACCGGGCCACCTATGCATTCGCACGCATTCCGCGCGTACGTAAAGGCATGGCCAATGGCGTACGGAGGCGTGTCCGGTCCGCGGTGTCTCAGCGCGAGGGCGGCCCCCGCCCCCGCTTCGGTGGTCGTCTTCGAGGGCCGAGGGGGCACCGACAGTTGGCTGACGCGGGGCGGCGGCAGCAGTGCGGCAGGTGGGCCTCGCCGGGGCCGTGACCGCGGTCTTCGTCGTGGGAGCCTGACTCCCGCCTGTGGCGGACGACGGACGCGGCCCCGGGTCGTGGGCATCTGCCGACCTTTCTGCCGCGCGGACTGCCGCCCTCGGGCTTTTCGCCGCCCATCCTTGAATCCGGTGCACAGACCCGACGTGAGGTGGGGGTATGCCAAGGGATGCAGCACTGCTGGTCGTCTATGACTACGGCAGCCTGCCGCCTGTCCGGCTGGCCGAGGCCGCCGAGGACAATGGCTGCGCTCTCGTGTTCGTCGCCGCCGGTTCGGACCATACGAGGGAGATGATGCCCGCACTGGAAATGCTGGGTTCGGTCGTCGACGCGACGGATCTGGACGCATCCGAAATCGCGGACCACGTGAAGCGTTTCAACCCGTCCGGAATCGTGACGTTCAGTGAGGGCCAGATCGTGCCGACCGCCCGCCTGGCGCATCTCCTCGGTCTGCCGTACCACTCGCTCCATGATGTCGGCGCCATCACCAAGAAGGACCTGCAGCGCGAACGGCTGCGGGACAGGGGCGTCGAGTCCGTGCGGTTCCGCGAGGTGGCCCGGGTCGAAGACGTCGGCCGGCCGGTCGACCCGGACGTGTACATGACGTAGGTCGGCTGGTCGGGATGTTCGGGTACGTCGGGCAGTCGCCGCGGCACGGGGACGGGCCCCGCCGCCGGTGCGTTCTCTTCCACCGGGACGCCGGACGGGCAGCCGGCCGGTGCCGCGGGGCCGTCGGTGAGGAGCACGGCGGCGCGGGCGTCCTCGGTCATCCAGCGCAGTCGGTCCGGTGGGTACCGCCGGTCCAGCGGCAGGTACGCGCCCCCTGCCATGAGGACTGCGAGCGCCGAGACGACGTAGGACACGGAGCGGTCCATCAGGAGAGCCACCACGTCACCGGGGCGGGTGCCCCGGGCAAGGAGCCGGTGCGCCACCTCTCCGGCCCGGGAGACGAGTTCGGCGTAGGTCAGGTGGCGGCCGGCGTACGTGACGGCCGGGGCTTCGGGTGTCCGGGCGGCCTGCTGTCCGACGAGTCCGTCGACCGTCATGGCCGAGCGGGCGGTGGCGGGGAGCATCATGTCGGTGGCCCCGATCACCGGTGTGCGCCGGGGAAGTCGTCGAGCAGGCAGTACTCCAGTACGGCCATCGCGGCGGTCATCTTGTGGAACGCCTGCCGCCAGGCCAGGCTCCGCTTTCCGTCGAGCACCTCGTCCGTCACCTCCTGGCCGCGTACCGCGGGCAGGTCGTGCAGGAAGACGGTGTGATCCGTGCCCACCCGGCCGAGGAAGTCGGTGTCGACGCGGAAGCCGTCGAACGCGCGCAGCCAGTCGTGGTCCTCCTTGGGCACGCCCATGGTCTGCCACCGGCTGGTGTAGACGGCGTCCACCGGTCCGGTCACCCGGGCCGGGTCGGTGAGCTGGGTGATCAGGGTGGCGTCTCCCACCTTGGCCAGCAGGTCGGAGTGGTCCGCCGGCACCTCGTATCCCTCGGGGCACAGCAGGGTCAGCCGCAGGCCGGGGGTGAGCGCCGCGGCCAGGGCCAGCGCCCGGGCCGAACTGTTGCCCTCGCCGACGCACAGCACGTGCCGTCCCGTGAGGGCGCCGAAGTGCTCCGCCAGGGTGGTGAGGTCGGCAACCGCCTGGGTGGGGTGTTCGTCGAGCGTCAGCGCGTTGACCACGGAGAGGCCCCCCGCGGCGGCCAGCTCCCGGAGTTCCGCCACGTCCTCGTTGGTGCGCACGACGAGCGCGTCGAGGTACCCGGCCAGGACCTTGGCGGTGTCGGGAAGCGTCTCGCCGGTGGTGAGCTGGAGGTCGTCCGGACAGTCGCCTCTCCCCGGCCCGGATGCCGGGTTCACTGCCGCTCGTCCCATGGGGAACGCGTCCGGGTGCTGGTCACGGTGCTGCCCCGGGACTCGGCCTGGTCCGTCCCGGCCGTACGTGCCGGGCCGCCGTGCGTCATCCCGTTCGTCCGGCCGCCGGGCAGCAGTTTCATGGCGAGGAAACCCGCCGCGAGGATCAGCGCGGCCTGGATGTTCAGTGCCGGGAGCGTGCCGGCCGCCCCGGACAACAGGCCGGCGGCCAGCATGCCCAACGCTTGCAGGCCGTCGGACAGGCCCAGGACGGAGGCCATGACCCGGCCCCGTACCGGCAGCGGGGAGGACTCCTGGATCAGGGAGAGCCACGCCGCGGCGAGCCACACCGCGGGCACGCCCGCGGCGGTGAACAGCGCCACGTACACCCCGAGGCCCACGGAGACCGTCGACAGGTTCCACGTGAGCGCACTCACCGCGCCGAAGACGAGGACGCCCACGCTCAGCAGGCGCGGCGCCCCGAGCCGCCGGGTGAGCAGGCCGGCGGTCGCGGTCCCGGCGAAGCCTCCCACGGCCTGCACGCCCCGCAGCAGACCGGCCTGGGCGTCGCCTCCGTCGATCAGGTCGGTGACGAAGAGGAGGAAGAGCACCACGAACATGCCCTGCGCGACGGCCAGCAGGGCCACGCAGGCGAAGGTGCCCCGCAGCATCGGCACCTCGCGCAGGGTGCGCAGCCCCTGGCCGATGCCGGTCAGGAACCGGGCGTCTCCCCCGCCCTTCCCACGTGCCGGGCTCGGCGGAATCGTCCACGCCAGGGCGGCGGCGACGAGGAAGGCGCCGGAACCGAACCCGAGGACGTACGGCAGCCCCGCAGCGCTCAGCAGGAGACCGCCGAGCGGACTGCCGACCAGCCGGCCCAGCGACACGTTCAGTCCGATCGCGGCGTTGGCGCTGACCAGTTGCTCCTCGGCCACCATGGTCGACAGGGCGACGTTCTTCACCGACTCGAACGCCACTGTCAGGGCGGCCTCCGCCCCGACCACGAGATACACCAGCCACAGGTCGCCAGGGTCGTCGACCAGCAGCAGGACGGGCAGCAGCGCTGCCTGCGCCACGCTCACCGAGACCAGGAAGCGGCGCTGGTCCCAGCGGTCGACGAGTGCGCCGACGACGGGCGCGACGACCAGGCTCGGCAGCAGCCCCAGCATGGCCACGACGGACGTGACCAGGGCCGAGCGGGTCAGCGCCAGCACGTAGAGCGGCATGGCCAGTTGCAGGACCCACTTGCCCGTCTCGGTCAGGAGGCCGGACACCCACAGGCGGGCGAAGGCCGCTTCTCGTAACGGATGGCGCGCGGCGGAGCCGGTCACTCGGTCCGCCCCGCCGCGTCGAGCCTCGGGAAGAGGCGCAGTCCCGCGTAGGCCAGTGCCGCGTCCTCGGGCGGATCGTCGCGCACGGTGGCCAGGTAGGGCCGCAGCAGGTCGCTGATCCGCTCCCCCAGTTCCCTCACCTCCTGGGGGGTGGCCCGCAGGACGTAATTGTCCAGGCGGGCCGTGTCGAGCCACTCGGGGTCGAGGGTGTCCCGGCGCGCCAGGAAACGGCGGGTGAGCTGGTCCTCCTCCGCGATGCCCGCGGCGATGTAGGCGTCCTGTTCGGCCATGGTGGCGGGGTCCGTGCTCAGCGTGCCGAAGTCCAGTCCGACCTGAGCCGCGCGCCACGGGCGTTCGCGCTGGTCGGTCGCGTCGGTCGGCTCGACCAGGCCGTACTGCGCCAGGTGGCGCAGGTGCCAGCTGATGTTGGAGGCGCTCGACCCCACTTCGGCGGCGCACTCGCTGGCCGTACGCGGCCCGACCGCCATCAGGTACTGCAGCAGGGCCAGCCGTAGCGGATGCGCCAGGGCACGCAGTTGCCGGGAGTCCTTGATCTGCCGCCTGGGGGGCGGCGCGGGAACCTGTTCGTCGGCCATCTGAAAGTAACCTTTCGAAAGAGTCCTTTCATTCTTGCCCGCCGGGTGGGCGGTGTCCAGAGGGGCGGCGTCCAGGTGGCAGTCCGACGGTGGCGCTGTCCGACGGTGAGCGCCGATGCCGACGGCGCTCCGGCGTCAGCCGTAGCGGTACCTGCCGGGCCCGGTGGCCAGCCGCAGCCCCACCTCCACCAGCGTCCAGCCGAGCCGGGCGCGGAGGGCCCGGCGGCGCCGGTGCGTGGCGGCGAGCCGGTACCCGTCGGCCTCGGCGTACAGCTCGTCGGCGCGGGTGCGGTGCAGAAGGAGGTGGGTCTCGGGGCTCATCGGATGCCTCTCAGACCTTGCGGCGGGGAGGGCGCGCGGGCGGGCGCGACCGAGGGCGAACCGAACGCCGGCCCTGCGGACATCACCTTGCGGGCTCGGTGCGGCTGTCGAAGGAACCGGGGCTGCTCGTCGGCCATCTGAAAGCGGCCTTTCGAAAGTGTCCTTTCATTCTTGCCCGCACGGGGCACCCTGTCCAGCGGTGCCCTTGCCTTCGCCGCCCTACTGCCCACGGCCCCGGTGCAGCCCGGAGCCTTCCGCCCCGTCCGGCAGCCCCTTGGAGAGCGTCGCGCTCGGCTCTCCACTACGCGTCCGCGGACCGCTGGCCGTTCAGGAGACAGCCGCCTCAGGAGCGCCGGGTCATGCCCGGATCACGCCGTGGCGGAAGTGCCCCCATGGCCCTGCTCGCCGCCGGCGCGGCCGGCCCCCGCCGCGGTGGCGGACAGGCAGTCGGCGACGGCGGTACGGCTATTGACGTGCTGCGCGTGGGCCAAGGCAGCACCGTCGCGACCGGCCAGACCCGCCAGCGCCGCTTCCGTCCGGATGCTCTCGTACGTACCCAGTGCGGACACCGGTCCCGGGTGCCCGGCATCGGGAACAGCCACCGCACTGCCGGGTCGGCGCCATGCCGAGCCGGGCCGGGAGCTTGGCCCGGATGGCGGGATGCCGCCCGTGCCCACTGCCGGCGGGGCGCGGGCGGTGTCGCCGACGACGACCACCCGGTCCCCGCCGGCCTTTCACCAGCCCCTACAGGCCCGCACTCAAACGGCGCCCCCGAAGCGTTCCCACACGCGGTGGCTGCCCAAGAGCTGTGTGACCTGCTCCAGAGTGGCGGGGCCGCTGTCGCCGACCACGACACCGGGCGCGTCCGTCGGGACGCCGGCTGTCGCGAGTACGGCGTCGGCGCCGGCCCAGCCGCCGATGGCCTTGCCGTGCCGGAAGGCCTCGGCCAGAAGGAGCGCGACCCGCGGATCGGTGCCGGCGGCCTGCTCACCGGCCGGGCCCGCGGCTGCCTTGGCGTCCCGGGCGCCGAGGGCGTCCTTGCCCATGCCGGGTGTCCCGGCGATCAGGACGGCGTCGAACTCCACCGAGCGGGCGGTGACGTACGTACGCTGCACCGTGATGGCACCGCCGCCGGAACCGAGCTGCCCCCCGGCCGGGGCGATGACGAGCGGCACCATGCCCGCGTCGAGCACGGTCTGCCGCACCGTGCGTACGCCGTCGAGGTCGCCCGCCGCGTCGGTGACGATGCCGATGATCCGGCCGTCCGTCGGCCAGACGGCGCCGACCTGGGACAGCGCGGGACTGGGCTCCACCGGGACGGCCGTCCCGGTCGGTTCGGGGGCCGGCAGGCCCAGGCCCGCGGCGACCTGCGCGCACAGCTCGGCGTCGATGTTGGCCAGGACCTTCAGACCCCGCTCCTTGACGGCCTGCTCGTAGCACTTGCCGAGTTCGAAGGTGTACGCGCCGATGATGTGCTCACGCTCCACCGGGGTCATGCTGAGCCAGAAGCGGCGGGGCTGGCTGAAGTGGTCGTCGAAGGACTCCGGGGCCTGCCTGACCTTTCGCCCCGCCGGGACCTCGACCGGCGTCTCGATGTACGCGCCGGTGTCCGCGCCCGCCACGAAGGGGCAGCCTCCGTCCAGCGAGTTGGGCCGGTACGGAGCGACGCCCCGGTGCACCGCCGTCTGGTGGAAGCCGTCCCGCAGCATGTCGTTGACGGGGGCGTGCGGGCGGTTGACGGGCAGCTGGGGGAAGTTCGGCCCGCCCAGCCGGGTGATCTGGGTGTCCAGGTACGAGAAGAGGCGGCCGGCCAGCAGCGGGTCGTCGGTGACGTCGATACCGGGTACGAGGTGGCCGACGTGGAAGGCCACCTGCTCGGTCTCGGCGAAGAAGTTCGAGGGGTTGGCGTTGAGGGTCAGCAGGCCGATGGGCTGCACCGGGGCCAGTTCCTCGGGGACGAGGTTCGTCGGGTCCAGCAGATCGATGCCCTCGAACATCTGATCAGGGGTGTCGGGGAAGGACTGGATGCCCAGCTCCCACTGCGGGAAGGCGCCGGCCTCGATCGCGTCGGCGAGGTCCCGGCGGTGGAAGTCGGGGTCCACCCCGTTGATGATCTGCGCCTCTTCCCAGACCAGCGAGTGCACGCCCAGCTTCGGCTTCCAGTGGAACTTCACCAGGGTCGTCGCACCCACGGCGTTGACCAGCCGGAACGTGTGGACGCCGAAGCCCTCCATCATCCGGTACGAGCGCGGGATACCGCGGTCGGACATGTTCCACAGCGTGTGGTGGGCCGCCTCCGTGTGCAGGGTGACGAAGTCCCAGAACGTGTCGTGCGCGCTCTGCGCCTGGGGGATCTCCCGGTCAGGATGCGGCTTGCCGGCGTGGATGATGTCCGGGAACTTGATCGCGTCCTGGATGAAGAAGACCGGGATGTTGTTGCCGACCAGGTCGAAGACGCCTTCGGAGGTGTAGAACTTCGTCGCGAAGCCGCGGGTGTCGCGCACGGTGTCGGACGAGCCCCGGGAGCCGAGGACGGTCGAGAACCGTACGAACACCGGCGTCTCCACGCCCTCCGCGAGGAACGCCGCCTTGGTGACCCCGGTCGCCGACCCGTACCCCTGGAACACTCCGTGCGCCGCCGCGCCGCGGGCGTGCACCACGCGCTCCGGGATGCGCTCGTGGTCGAAGTGCATGACCTTTTCCCGCAGGTGGTGGTCCTGCAGCAGCACCGGCCCCCGGGGACCGGCCTTCAGGGAGTGGTCGGTGTCGTACAGCCGGGCGCCCTGGGCGGTCGTCAGGCGGCTGTCCCGCTGCGCGACGTCGGCCTGGTCCACCCCGGTGGCCTGCCCGGTCGGTGAAAAGGTCGCGGGGCCGCGCTGGTCCGGCTTGGGCGGCAGCGGGCCGCGCGGCTCGACCGGTTCGTCCACCGGCGGCGACTCCGGACCGGGCTTTCCGGGAATGCCTTCCTCCGGCCCGTCCGTGCCTCGCAGGGCGCCGGTGACCTTGTCCGCGGCGTGTTTGAGCGGGTTGTCAGCGTCCATCGGCGGATCTCCTTCACGTCGGGCGAGCCGTCGGTGACGCCGGCACATGGCCCGCGGCGCGCGCACACCGCTCGGCGGCGCAGCCGGCCGGCTGCCCAGCACCCGCAGGAGCCACGGAACGGAGCCTCACCGGACGACGCGCGAGCCGACCACAGTCGAGAAGTGAACTTTGGTTCCAAGCCTCGCCATGTGTGCCACGTACGCACGGGATCTATCCCTGCGTACGGCCAGTCGTGCGGACGCCGCACCTCCACCCCTCCCGCATCGAACACCCGTACGAGACGGCGAGAGGGGCCGGCCCCCGCCGAACGTCCGGCGTGACGGTCACGGCCCCGGCACGTACCGCGTGGCCGAAACCCGTACCTGAGCACCCGGACGGCCATGGACCCTCTGTTCATACGCCCTGCCCGACACTTGAGTACCTCCCAGGCACGCCCCTGGGCATGGACGGCAGCTCCCCCTCCCCCACCTCCCTTCCGCCACACCGCGTGGAGACCCGTTGCGTACTTCGGCAGGAACACGGCGCCGGCGGCCGAGGCCACCGGACAGCAGCGCGGAGGACGCGCGCACCCTTCAAGCGCTGGGCTACAGCCAGCAGTTGCACCGCCGGCTGGGCGCCTTCGGCAATTTCTCCGCCTCCCTTTCGGTGATCTCCATCATGTCCGGGACCTTGCTGCTGTTCGGTTACGGCCTGAACTCCGGCGGGCCCGCGGTGATCATGTGGGGGTGGCTCGCCGTCGGGCCGCTGGTGCTGTGCCTGGCGGCGGCCCTGGCGGAGATCACCTCCCGCTATCCCACCAGCGGCGGCCTGTACTACATGGCACGCCGGCTCGGCGGCGAGCGGTGGAGCTGGTACACCGGCTGGCTCAACCTCCTGGGCCTGCTCGGCGGGATCGCCGCCCAGGACTACGGCATCGCGACCTTCACCGCCGCCTGGGCGAACCTCCAGTGGGGGCACACGCCGACTCCGGGCTCCCTGCTGGCTACGTACGCGGTCGTCCTCGCGCTGCACGCGGCCCTGAACCTCTTCGGCGCCCGGCTGATGAACTTCCTGACGTCCCTGAGCGCGTGGTGGCACCTGGCGGGTGCCGTCGTCATCGTCGGCACCCTGACGCTCGTGCCGGCCCACCACCAGCCGGCCGGTTTCGTGTTCTCCGAGTTCACGAACAACACCGGCTGGAGCGCCCCGGTCTACGTGATGCTGCTGGGCATGCTGCTCCCGGTCTTCGCCCTGGCAGGCTATGACACCTCGGCCCATCTGAGCGAGGAGACGAGCCGGGCCTCTGTCGCGGCGGCCCGCGGGATCGTCCGCTCGGTGGCGGTGTCCTGGATCGCGGGCGGCCTGCTGCTGGCGGCGCTGCTGTTCGCCGTACAGGATTACACCGCGACGCTGTCCGGGCCGACCGGCGTACCGGTCGCCCAGATCTTCCTGGACGCTCTCGGCGTGGCTCTGGCCAAGGTGCTGCTGCTGGTGATCATCGTGGCCCAGTTCCTGTGCGGATACACGGTGACCGCCTCCGCCAGCCGGATGATCTACGCGTTCGCCCGGGACGGCGCCCTGCCCGGATCGGCGCGCTGGCGGCAGGTGAGCCGCCGCACCGCCGTCCCGGCCAACGCCGTCTGGCTCGCGGTCGGTGTCGCCTTCGTGCTCGCACTGCCGTCCCTCTACTCCGCCACGGCGTTCTCGGCGGTGACCGCGATATCCGTCGTGGGCTTCACCCCGGCGTACGCCATCCCGGTGCTGTTGCGGCTGCGCCACCGCGACCGGTTCACCCCTGGTCCCTGGCACCTGGGCCGCTGGAGCCGGCCGATCGGCTGGGTGGCGGTGCTGTGGGCGGCTGCGGTCTCCGTGCTGTTCCTGCTGCCGCAGACCAGTCCGATCACCGCCACCAGTTTCACCTACACGCCTGTCGCCGTGGCAGTGGCCCTCGCCCTGACCGCTCTGTGGTGGCGCACCGGTCGGCACTCGTACCGCGTACCCGGCTCCCACTCCCCTGCCGACGCCGATATCGATATCGATACCGATACCGATACCGATACCGCTGTTGATGCTGATGCGACTACCGGTACCGGTACCGACGAGTTCAAGCCGACCAACATCTGACGGTTGCGAGCCCGTGTGTCACACCTCGCAAGTAGAGTCCCACCGACCAAGTGGCGCCTCAGTCGATCGAGCTGTTCGTTTCATCACCTGCGCAAGGGCGCCCGCAATTCCGGCAATTCAGGGGGTAAGTACGGTGACTGGTCCAGCGGAGTCCGTCGAGTCGGTGCAGCAGCTCGCGGTGGCCTGGCGTGCCATGGTGCTCGACCGCGACGCGGGCGCGGATGTACGTGACCTTCCCGGCATCGCCGTTCGCTGGGCCGACTGCCGGTTCGCGTTCTGGAACTGCGTCACCCTGACCGACGTGGGCGCGGGGCCGGAGGCCCTCCGGGGCCGCCTGAGCCAGGCAGCGGACATCATGCGCGTGAAGAAGCACCCCGGTTTCCTGTGGCTCTTCGAAGACCTCCTCGACGAGGAGGCTCGCGCCGCGCTGCCGGCAGCGGCCGAACAGGCAGGATTCCGGTACGCCTTCCCCGGTACGGGCATGGCCGGAGACCTGCTCCCGGTGCCCGATCCGGCCCATCCCGACCTGACGTTCACGCGCGTGCGCACCGAGGAGCACCTGCGGGCCTACGCGGACCTCAACTCGCGCGCGTACGGGTTCCCGTTGGAGGAGGGCCGCGACGGCCTCGCCGGGTCCGCGCTCTGGAAGAACGAGGTGTATGCCTACCTGGGCCTGCGCGGCGACATACCGGTGGCGTGCGCCGCTACGGTCGAAACGGACGGCCGCCTCTTCGTCGTACTCGTCGCCACCGACCCGCAGTGGCAGCGCAGGGGTTACGGCGAGGCGGTCACGCGCAAGGCACTGTACGAAGGCGCCAGGGCCACCGGTCTGACCCGCGCCACCTTGCACGCGACCGCCGCCGGGGCTCCCGTGTATCCGCGTATCGGATTCAAGCCGAATTCGCCGATCGGCTTCTACAGCTTGGCGGACCGGTAGCCCGGTGCCTTCTCAGGGTGGCGTGGGGGGTTGAGTGGCGTGGGTGGCCGAGTGGGGTGAGTGGCTGAGCGGGGTGAGTGGCTGCCGTCACCGAGGTGCGATCGCCTTGACCCACTCGTCGGCGGTGAGGACATCCGCCCACTGCGGGAACAGTCGCTCGGTGAGGACCCGGTGCACCTCCGGGTCGGTGTCCAGGCAGGCGTCGGAGAGGACGGTGAGACCGAAGTCCAGGTCGTTCGCCTGGCACAGGGTGGACAGCACCACGGCGCTGGTGGCGATGCCGGTGAGTACGAGGCTGTCGATACCGCGGGCCCGCAGCACCACGTCGAGGTCGCTGCCCGAGAAGGCGCTCGCCCGTCTCTTGGTGACCACCACGTCGCCCGGCCGGGGCGCGACCTCGGGGTGGATCTCGGTGCCCGGGGCGCCTTCGACGTAGAGTCCGGCCCGCGCGATGGCGGCGAGGGGCCTGTTACGCGTGCCGACTTCCGGGAAGCCGGGGCGTAGCGCGATGGTCACGTAGATGACGGGTAGGTCCGCCGCCCGGGCCCCGTCGATCGCCCTGCGCAGGCGCGGCAGGTACCCGGAGCCGTCGTCGACGATGTCCACGATGGCCCGTTGGACGTCCATCACGAGAAGAGCGCTGCTCAAGTCGCCTCCAGAAAGAAGCCGGTTCGGCGCCGGAACGGGCCGGGGTCTGCTTTTCGACTCGCCCGGATCCGGGCGACCTATCGGTGACCAGTCTTCGCCATCCTCCCTTCTCTCCTCGGTGCCGGACCAGACCGCCAAGCTCACCTGCCGGCAGCGCCACGAAACGCCGACCGACGTCTGACGGCCAGAAGGTCAGACGATCAGGCAGCCCAGCCCAAGGAGGAGACGTTGCTGTAAGCGTCGTAATCGGAACCCAGGTCGGGGATCAGGTCGTCCCAGATGCGGTCCAACGCTTCGGCGTCGTCGGCCAGCCATGCGTCCACGGCCGCGTCCCAGTAGCGCGGGCGGACGGTCAGGCGGCGGGGGGCCAGGTCGCGTCGGTAGCGGGATTCGACGCGGGTCTGGTCGACCGGGTTGATCTCGATGCGGGTGCCGCCGCGGGACATCAGCCGGCGTTTGAGGTCGGTGGCGACGTTGCGGCGGCGCAGGTCCCAGTACGCGTCGTCCAGCTTCTTGCGGTTGGCCGGGTTCGGGGAGCGTTCCTCGGCGAGCCAGGCGTAGAGGGTGCGGGCGCTGACGTTGATCCCGGCGCGGTCCATGGCCGCGTAGCCGGCTTCGGAGGTGGTCAGGTAGCGCAGGCGGGCGGCGATGCCGCGCTCGGAGTGCGGGGAGGACTGCAGGCCGGTGACCATGCGTTCGATGCCGTGGCCGAGGGCGTCGCCGCCGCCCATGCCCTCGGCCGCGTAACGGCCCAGCTCCCTCCACCGCCCCGCCATCAGCGGGCCCCGTCAGGCATGACGACGGTGTACTGGACGGGGTCGCCGTCGCGGTCGGCCTTGATCTTCATTTCGCTCAGGCCGCGGCCCTCGGGGAAGACGGTGCGCCAGTCACCGGCGACGTGCAGCTCGTCCGTACCCATGACGCTGATGACGGTCAGGCCGGCCTGGTGGGCCTTGTAGGCGCGGTTCCACAGGTTCGCGAACGCCTGGGAGCGCACGATGTGCATCCAGTCGGGGCGTTCGATCTCCCGGTTGTGCACCGACTCCCCCAGGGTGGAGACGAACTTGGCGTACATCGCCTTCACATACGCCTCGGTCACCTCGTCCCCGGACTCGATGGCTGCGCTGCGGGCTCCGGCCAGCAGTACGCGCAGGGCGTCGAGGAAGTTCTCGGTGGCGCCGGAGGTCCACGACTCGTGGATGACGGGCGGCTCGTCCAGGAGGCGGTACTTGGGGCCCGCGAGGCGCAGCAGGAGGCGCAGGGTGGATTCCGTCACCCACAGCGGGCCCGGCTCGTCGCGGTCGCCGAGGGGGTTGGGGAGTTCGCGGTGGTCCCAGGCGGGCGGGGTGATCAGGTGGACCCCGGCGCGTTTGCGGTCGTGGGTGCCGTCGGTGGAGTGCTCCAGTTTGCCGATCGGCAGCCACGTCTTCATCGCCGACAGGTACGCCGCGTTGACGTCCAGTGCCGTGACGTGGAGGTCGCCGTCGGGGTGGCGGCGATAGTCCGGGTGGCGCCAGGACGGGCGGGCCTCCCAGATCAGGTCGGGGTCGCCCTTCCTCGGTTTGTGCAGGATGTCCGGCAGCGCCGGGTAGGCGGTGTAGTCGTACCGGGCATTGGCCCGGGTCTCGTCGAACAGCGCCATCACATCAGGGATCGCCCGCTTGACGAGCGCGGCGATCGCGGCGTCGGCGTCGCCCCTGGCCTTGTCGAGTTCCGTCCGTACCGCACGGACGATGAGCTGCTCGGTGTCGGCCTGAGCGCGGGCGGCCGAACGGGCGCGGCGCTGCGCGTGGTGGCGCTGCGCGCTCTGCGCGGCCGCTGCCGCCGGGCTCGTCGTCGGCTCCGCCGCCGGGTGCCCGGGCGCGGCGGGTACGGGGCAGAAGCCGCCCGGGTGCAGGGAACGGCCGTCGGTCGCCTTGTAGGGGGTGGGCGCACCGCAGCGCAGGCACGGGGCCGTCTCGCCCTGGACGACCAGGCCGTCGGGCCCGAAGGCGCTCCGGGCCTCGGCGGCCACCGGGGCCGCGGGGACCGGCGGAGTCGGCGGGGTCGGGGCGACGGGGACTGCCGGGATTGCCGGGGCTGCCGGGGCTGCCGGGGCTGCCGGACCGGGAACGGTGGGGGTCTGGGCGGGGGCGGGGTGGATCCGGGCCAGGCCCTCCAGCAGTTGCAGGTACTTCAGCCGCGCCGGCGGTGCCGGGTCACTGGTCCCGGCCTCCCAGTTCGCCACTGTCTGACGCCCCACCGCGCACGCCTGTGCCACCTGCGTACGCGACAGACCGGCAGCGGTACGCAGCCGCAGCCGCTCCGCCGGGGACGGCATGGTCGCCGCCAGCCGCGCCTCCTCCAGCAACGCTTCTACACTCGGACGCTCACCCTCGGACATCCCCTCACCCTAGCAACATTGGGCGGGTATTGGGCGCTCATTTGGCGCATGTTACGGACTCCGTTGCATCATGAGGGCGCGACCGACGCGGCGAGCCCGGGGCCGGAGACGGGACCGGGACCGGGGCCGGGGACGGCGTCGAGAGCGCTGCCGGCACGGGCGTCGGGCGCAGGTTGTGCAGGTAGGCGCCGAAGCCGTGCGGGGCGCGGGGAGTGGTCCGTCCGGAGGTGAGGACCGGGCAGTCGTCGGTGCTGAGGATGCGGGCGCCGGTGCGTTGCAGTGCGGCCACCAGGGCGTGGTCCTCGCTGTGGGTGAGGGCGGGGAAGCCGTGGGCCCGGTGGTAGGCGGGGGCGGCGACACCCAGGTTGGCGCCGTGTACGTGCGGGTGGTTCCAGGTGTGGCTGTGTTCAGGGCGGCCGGCGAAGTAACGGGTGTGGTGGTGCTGGGCGATGGTGGTGCTGAGGGTGGGGTGAGGAGCGATACGTATGGTGCCCAGGACGCAGTCCCACCCGGCGGTGGCCTGCTGGATCTGGTAGGCCAGCCAGTCGGCGGGAACGAGGGTGTCGGCGTCGGTGGTGGCGATCCAGGCGTGTTCGGCAGCAGACCCGAGGAGGTCGAGGCCGTGTGCGACGGCGGCGGCCCGGGCCGCGCCGACGTTGCGCCGGGCGAGCTGGACGACGTGGGCGCCGTAGCGGCGGGCGAGCGCAGCGGTGCCGTCGGAGCAGGCGTCGGCGGCGACGACGGTGACCACCGGCAGGTCCTGTGCGCGCAGCCGCGGGTGGCGGGTGGCGGTGTGCAGGGCCCGGAGGACGGAGGGCAGGGTCGCGGCTTCGTCGTGAGCGGGGACGGCGACCACCAGGGCGGTGGGAGGCGCGGGCGGGAGCGAGTGGTTCACACCAGCCCCTCGGCTGCCGCGGGGGCGGGGGTGGCGCTGCCGTCGGGCAGGCGTCGGGTGAAGGTCTGCAGTACGAAGTCGGTGTCGTCGAGCCGGGTGACGGGGGCGAGTTCCGGTACGGCGGAGAGCAGCGGGGCGAGCTGGGATCCCGTACGCAGATGGTCTTCGACCGGATGGTTCCAGTGCGCAGTGATCAACGTTCCGCCGGGCTGGAGGCTGTCGACGGTACGGGAGAGGACCGCGTGCAAGGCGGCGTCGTCGAAGTAGTACAGCAGCTCCGAGAGGACGATGAGGTCGAAGGTGTCTTCGGGCCACTGGTCCGGAATTGCCAGAGGGCGCACCTGGACGTGCGCCTGGTCGCGGTTGCGGGCGGCGGCTGCCTGGACGGCTGCCGGTACCCGGTCGGTGGCCAGCACTTCGTCGCACCGTTCGGCCAGCAGTCGGGTCAGGACGCCGACGGAACAGCCCGGCTCGAAGGCCCGGCGGTAGCGGCGGCGGGGCAGGGCGGCAACGGTCAGGGCGTACTTGCGCTGCTCGTACCACCGGTCCGCCAGCTGCCAGGGGTCGGCGGAGCCGGCGTACATGGTGTCGAAGTAGGACGGGGGCGTGGCCTGGCTGGTGCTCATATGAAGACCGTCTCGAAGGGGCGGGTGTGGTGGGCGAGTTCGGCGGGCGGCAGGATCACGGATCCGGGGGCAGGGGCGGGAGCGGGGGCGGCTTCGAGGTCGGTATCGACGTCGAGAGGGGTGATCTGGCTGGTGAACTGGCGGATCGCTGCCTGCTTGCGGGCCTGGGCCCAGGCGGGCAGGGGCAGGCGGCGGGCGGTGTCCCAGGGCACTCGCGGGTCGCCGGGTGAGGCCCAGTGCCACATCCACACCGGGTAGTGCCAGCACGGCGTACCGGTCTGCCGGGCGGCGGCCGCCGCAGCCCGCCCGGCCGCCTCGTGGTCGGCATGCAGGTCGCCGGTGAACGGTGCGACGCACAGCCGGGCGCCGGTCTGCCGCAGCACCGTGCTGAGCTGCCGTGTCAGCTGCTTCTCGTGCGCGCCGACGTCGGTGTCCGGGACGTGCAGCCGGTACGTACGGTGCTCGCGCAGGGCGAGGTCACCGAGGGCGCGTTCGAGCTCGGCCGCTCGCAGCGCGGCGATCCGGCCCGCGGGCAGGTGCGGGTGGGAGCCTTCCCCGTCGGTGACGGTCACGAGGTGGACCGGGCCGGGGAGTTGCGCCATCGTGCCGCCGAAGCCGAGGACCTCGTCGTCGGGGTGGGCGGCGACCACCACGACGGGCCCGGACGGCGGCTGTACGACGGGCAGCCGTGCCAGGCCGGCCCAGGCGGCCCAGTGCTCTTCCGGGGTGCCGGGGGCGTCGATGGCTTCGGCGGCCGCCTCGCGGTCGAAGGTCTCGGTCATCGCCGCGGCCCGGCTTCCTGCGCGACCAGGGCGCCGAGCTCGGCGAGGTTGCGGTCGGCGTGGTGCTGGCGGATGTAGACCGCCAGGTCGGCGGCGTTACGGGCGTGCCGCGGGTCGTGACACAGGGGGCCTGCGCCGGTCGCCCGCCCTACCCGGTCCAGGACGTCGCGGCAGGCGCGCTCCGCTATCGCCCTGACGCGCAGGCTGCGCAGTCGGGCGGTGCCCTCGGTGTCGAGCGGGTCGGCGTCGATGGCTCGCGCAGCTTCCCGTAGCGCGCTGTGCGCGGCGTGCAGCGCCACGTCCACCGCGCCGAGGTGCGCGGCGGTCAGCGGGTCCGTGGTGCGCGCGCTGTGCTGCAGGGTGTCGGCGACGGCGCGCGCCCCGCCGAGCCAGCAGGCGGCGACCCCTATCCCGCCGTGCTGGAAGCCCGGACGGTCCAGGTAGGCCCCCACTTCGCCGACGGGCCGGCCCGGCACTGCCGTGAAACGCACGTCAGGTGTGTCGCTGCCGGCCATGCCGATGGCCTGCCAGGTCCCCTCCAGGGGCGCGTAACCGGGGTGGTCGGTGCGTACGGCGAACAGCTGGCGGCCGTCCGGAGTGTCGGCGGTGACCAGGGCGTGGGTGCACGCGTGTGCCCACGAGCAGTACGCCTTGTGCCCGTCCAGCAGCCACTGGCCGCCCTCCTGGCGCGCTTGCAGGCCCGTACCGGGTGGCTGCGCGGCCCACACGCCCCAACGCTCGCCCGGGCCGGGCGGGGCCGCGCCCAGTTCCTGGAGGATGGCCGCGGCGTCGGCGTGGCCCTCCGCCAGGCGGGCCAGCGACAGGTCGGTCCGGCCGAGCGCGTACAGGGCGGCGAAGCGCTCCTGGGTACGGCCCGCTCCCGGCAGGGGCAGGTGGTGGGCTTCGGTGTCCACCCAGGTACGGAACCGGTCGGCCACCGAACGCCGCAATTCCTCGGCGTCCGGAACGGCGCATCCGATGTCTCCTGCCACAGTCACTTCTGGTCTCACCTTTCGCACAGCGTGCCGGTGCGGCGGTCGCCTCCGGGAAAAGGGTTACGGCCCGCATCTCGTGATGGGCCGGTGCGATCCCGGATACCCCGCGAGTGCTTTCTTATTACGGCGCCGCCGCTTGGTGATCGTCTGTGTCGCGGGGATTTCTGTGCGTGACGGATGCTGGTCCGGACGGCCTTTCGGAGGGCGGCCTCAGGAATGGCGGACTTTCGAGACGGCAGGCCGGCCAGGGCCGACGGCCATTCAGAACAGGCCGGGCAGCCATTCGGACCGGAGCAGGCGGCCCTTCAGAACAGAGGCTCAGTGGCCGGTGAGTTCGCCGCTGAGTTTGTCGTGGAGGTGGGCGCTCGGGGCATTGAGACCGGTGATCTCGACGGTTTTGCCGCGCTGTCGGTACTTGGTTTCGATGGCGTCGAGGGCGGCGACCGAAGAGGCGTCCCAGATGTGCGCGGCGGACAGGTCGATGACGACGCGGTCGGGATCGGTGGCGTAACGGAACTGGCCGACGAGGTCGTTGGAGGAGGCGAAGAAGAGTTCGCCGGTGACCGCGTAGACGACCGTGCCGTCGTCGGGGCCGGGGGCGGGGGTGACCTCGGCGAGGTGGGCGACGCGCCGGGCGAAGATGACCATCGCGGTGACGGAACCGACGACCACGCCGACGGCGAGGTTGTGGGTGGCGACCACCGCGACCACGGTGATCAGCATGACGGTGATCTCACCGGCGGGCATCCGCTTGAGGGTCTTCGGAGCGATGGAGTGCCAGTCGAACGTCGCGCACGACACCATCACCATGACGGCGACCAGGGCGGCCATGGGAATCTCGGAGACGACGGGGCCGAAGACGATGCACAGCACCATCAGGAACGATCCGGCCAGGAACGTGGACAGGCGGGTGCGGGCGCCGGAGACCTTCACGTTGATCATCGTCTGGCCGATCACGGCGCAGCCGCCCATGCCGCCGAGGAAGCCGGTGACGATGTTGGCGATGCCTTGGCCGATCGACTCGCGGGTCTTCGAGGAGCGGCTGTCGGTGATGTCGTCGACGAGCTTGGCGGTCATCAGCGACTCCATCAGGCCGACCAGCGCCATGGCGAGCGCGTAGGGGGCGATGGTGGTCAGGGTGTCCATCGTGAAGGGGACGTCCGGCAGGCCGGGTACGGGGAGGGCGGAGGGCAGCTCACCCTTGTCGCCGACGGTCGGGACGGCGATCCCGGCGGCGACCGTGATCGCGGTGAGGATGCCGATGGACACCAGCGGGGCCGGGACCACCTTGGTGACCTTGGGGAAGAACACCAGGAGGGCGAGCCCGCCGATGATCAGCGGGTAGACGGCCCACGGCACGTCGTGCATCTCGGGCACCTGCGCCATGAAGACCAGGATGGCCAGCGCGTTGACGAAGCCGACCATCACCGAGCGCGGGACGAACCGCATCAGCTTGGCCACGCCGAGAGCGCCCAGGGCGATCTGGAAGACGCCGGCCAGGATGACGGTGGCGATCAGGTGACCCAGGCTGTGTTCACGGTTCATGGGAGCGATCACCAGGGCGACCGCACCGGTCGCCGCCGAGATCATCGCCCGGCGCCCGCCGACGACCGAGATCGTCACGGCCATGGTGAAGGACGCGAACAGGCCGATCGCCGGGTCGACCCCGGCGATCACCGAGAACGAGATCGCCTCGGGAATCAGGGCCAGGGCCACGACCAGGCCGCCCAGGATCTCGGTGCGCCAGACCTTCGGGTCGGACAGCCAGTCGGGCTTCAGGCCGCGCAGGCGCGCGGCCACGGAGGCTACGCCGGGTGTGGAGGGTGCGGAAGACAAGGGCAGGGAACCTGTCGTGCTCGGGCACGCCCCGCGGAGCTGACGGCCGGGACGCACGGAAGGAGAAGGACGCGGGGGGGGGTGGGCGGCGGGCCGGCCTGTCTCGGCGGCGCCCGCTCATGCCCTGGGGCGAAGGATCACGGCGGGCAGGCAGCGGCGGCGGGCGTCATGGACATGCGCGTACGCTCGATTCTGCACAGGCTACGGTCTTCGCCGGAGGCGTCGTCGGCCCCGACACGGCTGACGGTCACGGAGCAGCAGCCGTCCCGCCTTCATGGAAGCGGTACGACAGGCAGACAGACAGGCGGATGGACAGACACCTGATGCCGTTGACGATGCCGACAGGCTCCTACTCTACCCTGACGTAAGGGTAGAGATCGATGGAGACCGAAGTGGCGGGAACGACAGCGGCGGGAACGACAGCGCCAAGAACGACATGGCCGTCTGCGGCCTCGCACATGCGGAAAGGACGGACGCCCGCGTGAGCAGCGAGCACATGCAGATCGGCGAGGTCGCCGCACGGACCGGACTGTCCCTGCGCACCATCCGGCATTACGAGGAGACCGGCCTGGTCACCCCCTCGGCCCGCTCCCAGGGCGGCTTCCGCCTGTACACCGAGGCCGACGTCGCCCGCCTGATGGTCATCCGCCGTATGAAACCGCTCGGCTTCACCCTCGACCAGATGCGCGACCTCCTGGAAGCCACCGACCGCCTCGATGCCGGCGGAGAACTGACGGACGCCGAGCGGGACGCCTTGTTGGGCCGGATCCGTGGTTACGAGCGGGACGCGGCCGAACAGGTGGAGAAGCTCCGCACCCAGCTGGCGCGCGCCGAGGATTTCGCCGCCACACTCCGCGAGCGCCTTGCACCCGGGCCTGGCCTGGATCCTGGCTCCGGCGGCACCCGCCCATGACGACGGTCCCCCGCCGAGAGCGCTCCGACCGCCGCGACGGTGCTGAAGCTACCGGGGTTACCGGGGGCACCGGGACTACTGGAACTGCCGGAGCCACCGGAGCCACCGGAGCCACCGGCAAAACCGGAACCGATCCCTTCGGCCCTCACCCCTCCCCCGCGATGTCCACCGCGGTCAACCCCGGCCCTCCCCCTACACTAGAACGCTGGTTCTAGCGTAGCGGTGCGGCCTACAGGGTGAACCACTCCCCGGGAGGCGTGACCGAGGGAGTGACGCCCAGTTCCGTCGTGCGCTTCTCGAAACGTTCGACCGCCCGCGGCGTCTCGACGTGGACGGGAGGCTTGTGCAGCGTGCCGTAGTGCATGGGGACCGCGACGCGGGCGCCCAGGATGTGGGCCGCGACCGCGGCCTCCTCCGGGAGCATGGCGGCGTGGAACGGGCTCGGCGGCCGCAGGTGGGGCAGTTCGACCGTCGGGTCGTTGACGGGAACGAACGCGACGTCCACCGGGCCGAATCGCCGTGCGATCGACCACCAGTGACCGTGGAACACGGTGTCCCCGCCATGGAAGACGCGCAGGCCGTCGCACTCGACGACCCAGCACAGCTGCGGATCCCCCAGCCCGTCGACGAAGGGGCCCGCGCCGATACGGAACGGGCCGGCGCTGCGCTCCTCCCACGGCCGTACGACCTCGGCGGCGATGCCGTGCGCACGGAATGAACCTTCCACCTCACAGGTCCATTTGAGGTCGCCATCCGGCCCGACGACCGGCTCGGGCCGGTACACGGGCGCACCGGCAGCCAGCGCCTTGCGGATGGCCACCGGATCGGCGTGATCGGAGTGCAGGTGCGTCACCAGCGGCGCCACCGTCTCCCCGGGGCGGAGGCCGCCGGGAACTTCTCGTACGAGAACAGCGGCGAGGCGTCCTCGATGAGGTCGATGACCAGCGCCTGTCCGGCGTGTTCGAGTTCCACGCCGGCCCACCCCAAGCGTCGCAGTCGCACGGCGTCGTCTCCTTTGCGTCACGGTCCGGTTCGGTCCGGTTCGGCACGGCCTGCCGTCCAGGCATGCCCGCAAACCGCATACCGGGGTTGAGTGCGCGCGCCACTAGAACCAGCGTTCTTAGAACGGTCGCTCCTACCGGCAGCAGAACGGCCGTTCTAGAGATGTCCGTACAGGACACCGGAACCACGCCCGCATCTTTGTGCCTTCTGCCAGTACGAAGGCCCGCCGACGTGCAGGGAGACTGCCCGGGCCAAGAGCGCGACTCGACGAGACACGGGGAGAACGACACAGTGAGCGTGCAGCAGTACGACGAGATCGGCGAGGCGTTCGAGGGCTTCAAGTCCCTGCCGCTGGCGCACTTCGCGGAGGTGCCCGGCTTCCTGGCCATGGTCGGGGACGTACACGGCAAGTCGGTCCTCGACCTGGCCTCCGGCACCGGTTTCTACAGCCGGGAGTTCAAGCGGCGCGGCGCCGCGGAAGTGCTGGGAGTCGACATCTCCGGCGAAATGGTCGCCGTGGCGCGGGAACTGGAGGAGCGCCGACCGCTGGGTGTGCGCTACGAGGTGGGCGATGTCGCCGCATTGCGGCCCCTGGGCCGGCAGTTCGAGGTCGCCACGGCGGTCCAGCTGCTCAACTACGCGCAGGACATCGCGGCCATGGAGCGCATGTGCCGCAACGTGCGCCGGAGTCTGGCGCCCGGCGCCGAGTTCTTCCTGCTCAACCAGTCACCTGACTACCGATTCGACGGTCCCTCCATGCGCGCGTACGGCTTCCTCAGCGAGCCGACCGGCGAGCAGGCCGAGACCGGACCGTACGTGCGGATCACGGCGCTGCTCGAACCGCCGGTCTCGTTCGTCACCACCTGCCCGCGCCGCGAGGTCTACGAGCAGTGCCTGCGGGCGGCCGGGTTCGGCGAGGTGACCTGGGTACCACTGGAGGTGTCCGACGCCGGCGTGCGCAGGTTCGGCGCGGACTTCTGGGCGGACTTCCTCGCCAATCCCCCGCTGGAGATGCTGCGCTGCCGCGCCGGCGACACCCCGGCTGCTCAGGCCGGGGCCCCGCTCTGCCGATAGGGCGGAAGACTGCGACCACGGTGCGCTCCGCGCGGCCCCACGGGCGGCGAGCAGAGGCCGGCTGGTCCGGTCCGCAGCCGGCCGGAAACCGGCCGGAGACCGGTCCAGCCAGGACCGGTGACACGAGCGAGCGCGGCGCACAGGCGATGCGGGCGGAGAGCGGGTGCGATGGACGACACGCAGGGAGTGGACGTCGCCGTCGTGGGTGACGGAGTGCTGGGCCTGTCGGTGGCGGTGGAGGTCGCCCGGCGCGCGCCCACGTCGCGGGTGGCGCTGATCGGCCCGCCGGGGCGGGAGGGAGCGGCCACCCCCGCGGCGGGGGCGATGCTCAACTGCTTCGCGGAGGTGACGCAGTACACCGGCAGGCACCCGGCGGCGCGAGCGAAATTCGCGCTCGCTCGCGCCGCACTGGACCGGTGGCCCGCGTGGCTGGAGCAGCTCGCCGAGGAGGCTGGGCCGCCTGTCGGTGAGGCGGCGGCGGCCTCACACCTTCCGGGTACCGTCGTCCTGCTCGGCGACGGGCCCGGGTCGATCGCTGCCGAGAACTTCGCGGCCATGTGCCGCACGGTCCATGAGTACGGCGAGCCGCACGACCTGGTCGATCCCGGCGACATCCCCGGTCTGCTGCCCGCACCGCGTGCCCGCCCCTTCCGTGCGCTGTACCTGCACCGTGAGGGCTGTGTCGATGCGCGCGCCCTCCTGGACGCGCTGGAAGCGGCCGCCCGGCGGTACGGAGTGCGTGTCGTACCGGCGGCGGTACGGCGGGTACTGGCCACCTCCGGAGCCGTACGCGGAGTACGGCTGGCGGACGGCAGCACCGTGGAGGCCGACGCGGTGGTCCTCGCCGCGGGCAGCGCGAGCGGCGAGCTGGCCGCCGGCGTACTGCCGCCGGGCGCGGTGCCTCCCTTGCTGCACGGGGCGGGGTCAGCGCTGCTGACCCGGCGCACGCGCCCCGGCGGCACACCGTACGTGGTCCGTACGCCGAACCGCGGTGCCAGTTGCGGCGTTCACGTGGTGCCGTTGCCGACGACGGGCCGGTACTACCTCGGCGCGACCAACTTCATCACCTGCCACCGCCCCGACGGCCCCGCTGTCGGCTCCGCCGAGACTTTGATCCGCACCGTGCGCGAGGAGATCGACCGGACGGTCGCCACCAGTCGGCTCACGGGATGGGTGTGGGGCAGGCGGCCGATCGCCCTGGACTGTTTCCCCCTGATCGGCCCCTGCTCCGTGAAGGGACTCGTGTTCGCCACCGGCACCTACCGCGACGGCTTCCACGGCTCACCGGTCATCGCCCGCCAAGTGGCCGATCATCTCTTCGGCGCCGCCGCCCCGCCCGGCACCGACAGGGCGTGGTTCACCCCGGAACGCGCACCGATCGAGACCATGACCGTGGAAGAGTCCCTCACGGAATCCGCCGCGCACGCCACCGCGACGGCCTACGAGCACGGGCTGGACCTGCCGTTCTTCCTCGACGACGACCTGGTGACCGGCTTCGTACGCGACCGGGCCCGCCGGCTCCACGAGAAACTGGACCACCCCGTCGCGCTGGCCCCCGAAATCCTCCTGCTCGCCTTCGTCCTCGCCGCCCCCGCCACCGGCCACCCGCACCCCGCCGACTGGCTGGCCGATTACCTGCGGGCAGCCCGCACGTATCACTCCCGCAGCAGGTGATCAGACCTCGACGTCGTCCCCCTGGCCCCCGGCGGCCGTCACCGCTGCGCAGCAGGCCGCACCACGATCTCGTTCACGTCGACCTGGTCCGGCTGCTGGACGGCGTAGGCGATGGCGTCCGCGATCGTCACCGCAGGAGGCACGCGGCCTGCTGGCCGGCAGCGACCACGTACGTGGGTGGTGGCCGCAGTACGACGTGCAGGTCCGGCGCGGCGGGCGCAAGCGGCTGCGGCGCCGGGGCCGCGGGCGGCTTCCGGCCCTCCGGGGGCTGAACGCCGCCCCCGGACTTCCGTCGCCCAGGGCACGGCGTCTCGCGTGACAGCCCGTCAGCAGGAACCGAGGTCCTGCCACACGCCCCACTCGCCGGTGGTGCCGGGCTCCTCGCCCGTCGTCCACCACTTGGCCTTCCAGGTGTGGCCCTGGTGCGAGACTTCCTGGCCGGCGGTGTAGACCGCGCCGGCGGCCCAGGGCGCGGCCGTGCACCGGCCGCCGCTGCCGCCGGTGACGGTCAGGTCGTACGTCGCCGTGTGGCGGCCGGAGGGCCCGGTGCCGGTGACGGTGATGTGGTGGGTGCCGGACGCGGCCGCGGCGGTGGTGGTGGTGAGGGTCAGGGTGGAGGAGCCGCCCGCGGTGACGGAGCCGGGGCTGAGCGAGGCGGTGACGCCCGCGGGGACGCCGCTGACGGTCAGGTCCACCTTCTGGGGCGCGCCGGCGGTCACCGCGGTCCGTATCGTGGTGGTGGCCGTGCCGCCGGCGGTCACCGATCCGGCGGCGGGTGCCGCCGTCACCGAGAAGTCGTTCTGCGGGGTGCTGGAACCGCTGGTGAAGGGCGCGAAGATCCGGGTGAAGTCCCAGGTCTGCTGCTCGATGCCGGAGCAGTGGTCCGCTGCCGGGCCGCCGGGGCAGCTTCCGTTGTCGCGCTGGAGCGCCCAGAACGACAGGGTGTTGATCTTCTTGGCGGTGGCCCAGGCGTAGACCTGGCGGGCATGGGCCAGGGTGAAGGTCTCGGCGGGGCCGAAGTCGTCGACCCCGGGCATCTCGGTGACGCCGATCATGCCCCAGAGCTGGGCGTCGTTCTTGTCCGGGTAGAGCCGTGCGAGCTGGTCGTGCAGGCCCTGGGCGGCGGTCTCGGTGTCCTTCGCCATGTCGTGGGCGGCGTTGTCGTAGTAATCGAACGTCATCAGGTTGACCACGTCGACCTTGGTGCCGTTGCTCACCGCGTTCTTCAGCAGCGCGACCGCGTCGGCGGCGAGGCCGCGGGTGGTGGTCGGCAGGGTGTAGGAGATGTCGAGCTTGCGGCCGTTGGCCGCCGCCCAGTCCTGGACGCGCTTGATCGCCTTGTTGCGCCGGTCGATGCCCGCGGTGTTGTCCAGCGCGTCGACCTCGATGTCCATGTCGAGCCGGCTGATGTCGTAGGTCGTGACGACCTTCTCGTACGCGGCGGCGATCTGCTGGACGTCGGTGCAGCTGTCGGCGATCTCGGTGCCGGTGGTGTCCGCGGTGTAGCCGCCGAACGAGGGGATGACGTCGCCGCCCCGGGCCTGGATGGTCTTGATGTCGCTGCCGAAGGTGGCCGGGGAGATCGGCATGCTCGTACTGCCGTTCCACAGGGGCGTGCAGGAGCCCTTCGTGGCCGTCTGGATGAACGCCATCGTCAGGTGCCCGGCGCCCGACTCGGCGGCCTTCGCGGCGGGGCTCTCGCCGGTCCACGACTCGAAGTAGGGGGCGAAGACGTGGGCCGGCAGGGGCGTCGCGGCCGACGCGCCGCCGGCTCCGGTCACGGTGAGGCCGAGTGCGGCGAACGCGGTCGCGGCGGCGGTGAGGGCCGTGCGTAAGGAAGGGATGCGTCTCATGGTCTGTTCCGTCCAGCAGGTGAGGGGGTGACCCGTGCGCCCCGTGTGACACGGGGCCGGGAAGAAACTCCTCCTGAGGGCAGGGGCATGTCAATGGTCTGGACCAAACGGAGACCAGCGCCGTACCGCCACCCCGGTGGGCAGCCGGGCGCGCCGCACCGATTTGCTGGTGACCGGCATCACGATGATTTTTCGTCCTGCATGTCGACCGAACGCCACATGGGGGGCGTATGGCAGGTGAAGCGAGAGATCCGGGAGTGGCTGTTGACCGTCGAGGAGTTCGAAGAGTTCTACGCCCAGACGGTCGCGCGGCTCACGGGACAGCTGTACGTGATGCTCGGCGACCTGCACGAGGCGCAGGACGTGGTGCAGGAGGCGTTCGTACGGGGCTGGAACCGGCGTCGGGAGCTCGACCGGAGCGGCCGGCCGGAGGCATGGATCCGCACGGTCGCCTGGCGGCTGGCCGTCAGCCGGTGGCGGCGCCTGCGCCGCAGCGCCGACGCCTGGCGGCGCAGCGGCGTCCCGCCCCATGTCGAGGGGCCGGAGCCGGGGCAGGTCGCCCTGGTCGAGGCGCTGCGTGAGCTGCCCGTACAGCAGCGCCGCACGCTCACCCTGCACTACCTGTGCGACCTGACCGTCGAACAGATCACGGGCGAGACGGGGCTGTCGGCGAGCACCGTCAAGACGCACCTGAGCCGTGGCCGCAAGGCGCTCGCCGACCGACTGCACGACCCGCGCATCGAGGAGGCGCCCGGTGTCTGAGCCCCAGGACCCGCTGCGGTCCCTGTTCCAGCAAGCGGCCGACGCCGGCCGCGACGGTGCCGCGGCCGCACCGGCCGCCGAGATCTCCGCGCGCGGACGGCGGCTGCGCCGGCGGCGCATCGCCGCGCTGGCGACGGCGGCCTGCCTGGCCCTCGGAGGCGGCGTCGCGACCACGGCCGCGCTGCTCTCCCGTACCCCGGCCCCCGTGGGCCCGGCCGGCACGCCCCCGCCCGACCGGCCGTCGCCGGACCGGCGGCCCTCCCCCACACCCACCGCGCCCGGTTCCACCGCTCCCCCCTCGTCCACCTCCACGCCCACCGCGCCCCGTTCCACCGCCCCGCCCTCCCCCACCTCCACGCCCACCGCCCTCCGCTCCACCGCCCCGCCCACTCCGGAGTACACCACCGACCCCTCGCTCCCGCCGCGCTCCACTCAAGGCACGGCCACCTCACCGCCCTGAGCCGGCTCCCGCTTCCTGACCTGGCGGACCGCCGCCGGGTGATCCGCCCTGCCTGCCCCCACACCCAAGGAACTCGTCATGCCCGCTTCGCCCGTCTCCGCGCGCGAGCACCCCCCTGTCCCTGCGGCACCCCGGCACAGCCCGCACCCCCCGGAACCCGCCGCCCGGACCGGCCGGGTGCGCTGGAGACTGCCGGGCCGTACGGCCTGGCGCCTCGGCCCGGCGGACCGGGACATCCTGTGGCTGTACCTGTCGACCCGAATAGGTATCTGGCTCACGGCGTACTGCGCCCGGTGGCTGTTCCCCGCCAACTCCGCCACCCACGACCCCGGCCCGTCCCTCGCGCCGTTCCAGCACTGGGACTGGGACCACTTCCTGCACATCGCCCAGCAGGGCTACTTCCCCGGCCAGGCCGGGCCGTGGCTGCCCGACTGGGACAATCGGGAAGCCTTCTTCCCCGGCTTTCCCCTCGTGCTGCGCGCCGTCCACGTGCTCGTGCCGGACTGGGCCCTGGCCGGGCTGTCGGTCTCCTTCGTCTCCGGAGCCGTCGCCGTACTGGCTCTGGCCCGCATCACCCGGGAGCACCTGCACGGCACCGCGGCGGGACGGCGTACCGTCCTGTTCTTCCTGGTCTCCCCGTGCGCCGTCTTCCTGGCCGTGGGCTACACGGAGGCGCTCTTCCTGGCGCTGGCCCTGCCCGCCTGGCTGGCGGCCCGACGCCACAACTGGCCGGCGGCGATGGCGCTGACCGCCGCCGCCACCGCCGTACGCATCAGCGGCCTCTTCCTCGCCGCGGCCCTGGCCACCCACTTCCTCCTCAGCCTCCGCGCCACACGCGACTGGCGCGCGCTGCCCTGGCTGGCTCTGCCCGCGCTGCCTCCCGCCCTGTTCAGCTGGTACCTCCAGGTGCACACCGGCGACTGGACGGCCTGGAAGAGCGCTCAGGAACGCGGCTGGTACCGCACCTTCCACACCCCCTGGGAGGCCTGGGCCAACACCTGGCACAACGCCTTCGGCCAGACCCAGAGCACCGGCTACGCCTTCATGTTCCAGGCCGAACTCGTCGTCATGCTCGTCGGCGTGGCGCTGTTCGTCGTGCTGGCACGCGAGCGCCGCTGGCCCGAGGCGGTCTACGTAGCCCTCAGCCTGTGCGCTCTGGGCACCTCGTACTGGTACGTCTCCATCCCCCGCGCCGCCCTCCTGTGGTGGCCCCTGTGGATCATCCTGGCCGGCTGGAGCCTGCGCAGCCCCCGGTTCAGGACCGCGTACCTGTGCGCGGTCGCGCCGCTGAGCACCGTCTTCGCCCTGACCTTCCTCAGCGGGCGTTGGACCGGGTGACCAGGGCCGGGTGATCAGCCCGAACGGCCCGCGTCCGGCAGGACGGGGCCGTTCCTGGAGCCGTCGTCGTCACGTGCCGTCCGTGAGCTCCAGCGCGGCGAACTCCTGGTCCGCCCAGATCCGGCGCGAGACCTCCTCCGGGTACGGCACCGTGGCGGAGGCCGCAGCGAACACCCGGGTGAGCCGGTCCCCGGGCCGGTACGGATCCCAGCCGGGCGCACCGGTTGCGGCGAAGGCGGTCCAGGCCGTCATCATCGCGTCCGAGACCGCTGTGGCCTCGGCGGAAGGTTCCTTCCCCAGGAGCAGTTCCGCGATGTCGCCTCCGAAAGCGCCGAAGACCAGCGGCACGTCGAGCCCGTGGCAGGCGCCGAGTGCGCCGTCCATCGCCGGGCTCGGCCAGGCCAGTTCGTACAGGTACGCGGTGCCGCCGCCGGCGGTGTGGGCCTCGGCCAGGTGGAGGCTGGGCATACGGAACAGCCAGTCGGACAGCACCAGGTCCTGGAGGTCGGTGGGGTCCGCGTCGGGGTGGCCCGTCCGGTAGGCGCGCGCTCCGGCGGCATCGGGCGCGTACCACGCGAGGGCGGCGGCGGCTTCCTCCTCGGTGACCTTTCCGCGCCGCCCCGAGAGCGCGGTGAAGCCACGGCACTCGTCCCGGGTGTGCCCCACGATGAGGTCGATGCCGGCGCTCTGCCCCGCGCGCAGTGCCTCCCAGGGGGTGCGCGGCAGTACGTCGGCGTCGATCACGGGCGCGAACGGCATCCGGGTCCGGGCCGCCCGGCCCCACCGCGTCTCGTGGGCCGGCATCGCGTTCAGTACGGAGTCCGCGGCGTCCCGCAGGGCGTCGGGGGTCACCGGCGCGAGAGCGGCGCGCGTGGGAGCCACCCCCAGCTCGGCGGCGACGGCGGAACCGATGTCCGCGGCCAGCGGCATGCTGAAGAAGGTGCCCGGCACGCTCTGCGCCACGGCCCGGTGGAAGAGGCCGGCCGCGCGGGGCATCGCCATCAGCGCCGCCACCGCGCCCGCGCCCGCGGACTCGCCGAAGACGGTCACCCGTCCCGGGTCGCCGCCGAAGGCCGCGATGTTGTCCCGGACCCACTCCAGCGCGGCGACCTGGTCCAGCAGGCCCCGGTTGGGGGGCGCGCCCTCGAACTGCCCGTATCCCTCGGCGCCCACCCGGTGGTTGAACGTCACCACGACGGTGTCCCGCCGCGCCAGGCCCGTACCGTCGTATCCGGGCCCCTCGGCCGAGCCCATCACGTACATGCCGCCGTAGATCCAGACCATGACGGCCAGCCCCGCCGCGCCGGGGTCAGGGCTGTGGACATTGACGGTCAGCCAGTCGTCGGCCCCTGCCACACTCTGCCGCCCGGTGCCGTACCCGACCGCGAGGGACTGTGGCGGCGGCGGCCCGAAGACACCGGCGTCCCGTACGCCGTCCCAGGCCCGCGCGGGCACCGGCGCGGCCAAGTGCAGGTCGCCGACGGGCGGTTGGGCGTACGGGATCCCCCGGAAGACGGCCACGCCGTCCTGCCATCGGCCCCGGACGACGCCGCAGGCGGTGCGGACTTCCGGTGCTGCTCGGTCGGTTCGGCTCATACGGTCCCCTTCTCCCGGAGCGGCACACTCCTGCCCCGGCGCCGCGCGCAGCCACGCCGGGCGACGCACGCCGCCTTCCGCTCTTCAGCCGTCCAGCCCTTCAGTGGTGATCCGGCTCATTATGTCCCGGCCGGGGGCGGCCCGGCCGACGGGGCCCGCACCGGCGGGCACCCCGAGAAGCGGTCCCGCCGGGGCATCGTCAACGGCGTTGGCCATGCGGTCGATGGCGCCATCGACGGCACGGCGCCGCTGCGGGGCCCGTTGACTTGTCGCAAGGCTTGACGCACCGTGTTGAGACAAGACTTGAGACATAGGAGGCGACGTGCCGAAAGGAACGGTGCCCGATGGCTGACCAGCCGGTGCGCCCGCCGCAACTGGCGCGGGCCGGCGCGTGGCTGACCTGCCACGGCCTGGCCGATGTCCGGCCGACACCGCTGCTGGCCACACGTTTGGCGACCCGGCGGGGCACTCGCCTGGCCGCTGACGTCCTGCTGGCCGCGTTCATCATCGCGGTCGCCCTCATCCACACCGTCAACCGGCCGGACAGCACCGCGGTGGGCGGGCCCGGGCCGTACCGGCTCGGTTCACTGCTGATGCTGACGGCGGTGGTGGCCGGGCTGGTGCTGGCTCAGGCGCTGCTGGACCGGTGGGTACGGCGGGTCGACCGGCAGGCCGCCGCGGCGTTGCCACGACGGGCGGCCCACCCGGTCCGGCTCGGCTGGCGCACCGTGCTCGGCCCGCCGCATGCCGCGTTCGCGGCTGCCACCTTCGCGGGCGCGACGGCACTGGCGGTCCGCGCCCTGGCCGAGCAGGACTCCACCGCGCAGTACGCGGCACTCGTCCTGCTCATCGGACTGTGCGGGATCGCGGTCGGCATGGTGGTCCAGCTGCGCCACATCCTGACGCACCCGGTCGTGGCCGACGACGAGGTCTCGCTGACCGCCGACGTCATCATGCGGGTCGAGGACGCCCGTTACGTCGCCACCCCCTCCGTGGTGTGGTGCCTGCCGGCCGTGTCGGTGCTCGCCACCGGGCTCGGCCGGTGGACCGCCGCCTGGCTCGCCTTCGTGGCCCTGAGCGTCATCGCGCTCGCCCTGATCACAGCACGGACCGCACGGAGTTCCACGGTGGCACAGCACGCCATGAGCGCCCGGTGAGACCAATGATCGTCATCGACCCGGCCTCCCCCGTCCCGCCGTTCGAGCAGCTCCGTGCCCAGCTCGCCCGGCAGATCCAGGACCGCACACTGGCCGTGGGCGCCCGGCTGCCGACCATCCGCCGCCTGGCCGCGGACCTCGGCCTGGCAGCCAACACCGTCGGCCGGGCCTACCGGGAACTGGAGGAGGCAGGGCTGATCGAGACCCGCGGGCCGGCCGGCTCGTTCGTCTCCGCAGCCGGCGAGAAGGGACGCGAGCAGGCACGCCGCGCCGCCGCCGAGTACGCCGCCGTCATCGCCGGCGCCGGCATCGACACCGACGAGGCCCTGCGCATCGTCCAAGCGGCGCTGGCCAACGGGATCGCGGCATCGCCCTCGCCGTGACCGGCCGCCTCCGGACCGGACGACGCGCAGCGCCGCCGGCCGCGCAGCCGCGGATGCGGGAGCGCGCACCCACCACCCTCCGGAACGACGGAGACGTACGGAGCGCATCACCGGCCGACGCCGAGAACCCGCAGGAACTCCTCGGCCAGCCGGCCGGTGTCGATGCTTTTCGCGCTGCGCCCGGACCGGATGTGGAAGAAGGCGGACCGATGAGGAGCGCCGTCGCCTGGTCCGTCGTCAGGTCGCTGTCGCCTGCGGCGAGTGCCGGTGCGACGACTCTCGCGGCGCTCTCGCCGAGGATGTCCCCGAAGGAGAGCAGGGCCGCGACGGCCGTGTCGTGCTGGGCCTCTCCGAGGAGTGCGCGATACGCGGCCCCGGCGTGGGAGTCCGCGAGGAAGGTCACCAGCGCGTCCAGATAGACCGCGATGCGTTTCGCCGAGTCGTCGCTCAGGGGCACCGAGAATTCCTGCCGGGCGTCGATGGCGCTCGCCTCGTACAGGATCTCGGCCTTGTTCGCCCGCCACCGGCAGACGGTCTGCCGCCCCACGTTCCGGCGGCGGGCGGCGGCCATCCGGTCGCCGCCTGCCGTGTCGCTGCGTTTCCCGACGGGCAGATCCCGCGGTGAAGCGCGCGTCCGCCCGCCCGGCGAGCGGCACGGCGCAGGCGCGATGGGGTGGTGCCGGTGCGGCGTGTGGTCCATCTGCAAACGGTCGGGCAGAAGTCCTTCGCGCGCCTCGTCCGCGCCGCGGAGCGCCACATCTACACCAGTTACGTACGCGACACTCCCCCACCCGGCTTCCGTTCGCCGGCGGCGCGGCAGTACGTCCGGGCCGCGGCGGACCGGACGCGGCGCAATCCCGGCGGTTCGTTCCCTCGCATCATCAGCGTCCCGGCCCAGGAGCCCGGCCGCAGCGCCATGCGCCGATGGCTGCGCGAGCACGACGAGGAGATGCAGAACCTGGCCAACTACCATGCCCGCGTGGTGACCACGGACAGTGGTGTCGACGCCGTCACCATGGCGGTCATCGACGACACGGCCGTGCTGGTGCTGCTGACCGCGGACGGATCGTTCATGAGCGGGCACAGCCTGGAGACGGCCGAGGCGGTCAACTCCTTCCGGGACTACCACCGGTCCTGGTGGGCCTCGGCGGAGCCGCTGGAGAGCTACGCCCGGCGCACCCGTCCGATGGCCGACGGGGCCTGACGGCAGGCCGTGCGGCAGGACATGCGTGTGCCGAATCTACCGATCGGCAATTCACGCACCCAGAAGCACGTACCATTCTTCATGTATCGGTTGACGCGTATGGGCCGAGGGGCCAGCCTGGGTGCGAGGCAGGTGAGCCGACGAGGAAGAGGAAGGTCATGCCGGAGCCTGCGCGCTGCGCACCCCCCTGCACCGGGCACGACACCGAACGCGCCACAGGCCGCACCACGGCGGCCGCCTCGGCCCTCGAACCGTGTCTACTGGCCCTCGAAGTCACCCCGAACGGTGACCGCACACACGCCGCCCTCAGAGGGGAACTCGACCTGGACACCGGCCGGCACGTCGAACCGGGCCTGCACACGGCTCTCAGTCACTCCACCCACGGCCTCGACCTGCATCTCGACGCCGTGCGCTTCTGCGACTGCGCCGGCCTGGGCACCCTGCTGCGCCTCCGTACCCGGGCCCTGCAGCAGGACAAGACCGTCACCATCCGCACCGGCAACCGCGCCGTCGACCAGGTCCTTGAGCTGACCGGCACCCGGGGTCTGTTCGCCGCCACCGCCCCGCCGGTGCCGCACCGGGCAGACCCGTCCGGCGGAGCCGGAGCGAACGGCGGGGCACGAACGGCAGGAGACGGCCGGCCTCCGTCATAGGCTGATCATCCGCACGTGACGGACAGGAGACCGATGTGGCCAAGTCGACGCCGACCGAGACGCTGCCGACCGAGACGGTGGCGGCCGAGGTGATGGCCGAGCTGACCGAGCTCGCGGACCCGAAGACACGCGAGGTGAACGAGAAACACGGTGATGATCACGGTGTGCGCCTCGGCTCGCTGCGCGCGCTCGCGAAGCGCCTGAAAACGCAGCAGGAACTCGCACGTCACCTGTGGGCGACCGATGACACCACGGCGAAATTGCTGGCGACCCTGGTCTGCCGCCCGAAAGCCTTCGGCCGTGACGAGCTGGACGCCATGCTGCGCGCGGCCCGCACGCCCAAGGTGCACGACTGGCTCGTGAATTACGTGGTGAAGAAGAGCCCGCACGCCGAAGAACTGCGTGTGGCCTGGTGCGCCGACCCGGATCCCGTGGTCGCGAGTGCGGGCTGGGCGCTGACCGCCGAACGGGTCGCGAAGAAACCCGGGGGCCTCGACCTCGCAGGACTGCTCGACGTCATCGAGGCGGAGATGAAGGACGCCCCGGATCGTCTGCAATGGGAGATGAACCACTGCCTGGCGCGGATCGGGATCGAGCACGCCGAATACCGCGCCCGCGCCATGGACATCGGTGAACGTCTGGGAGTCCTCAGGGATTACCCGACGTCGCCCGGCTGCACGTCTCCGTTCGCGCCGGTCTGGATTTCCGAAATGGTGCGCCGGCAGGACGACAAGACGGTGGACTGACCATAAGACGGCGCTGACCACAAGGCGGCGGCCTGTCCCCACCCAACTCCCGCGAGTCGCACTGAGCTTCGGCCGCCGCGCCTCCCGGGGCGCATCCGGCAGCTCGGCTTCCGCACCCGGGGCGTGACCGGTACGGTGGCGGCAATGCGCCCGGTGCGGGGCAGGGTGTGCCGGGAAGCCTGGTCGGCGTTCAAAGGGCTGCCGCCAGCCCGTCCGACGGCCTTCTGGAGGGCCCGATGCGCAGCAGCCCGCCCATCATGGCCCCGCTGCGCCGGCTCCCGCTGATCGAGCCGCCCGATCCCCGGCTGACCGTGCGTACCCGTCGCGATGCCGGCGGTGCCACGGAACTGGGGCTCGTCGGCGAACTGGACGTACGTACGGTGCGCCTGCTGTGCGATGTCACCGTCGCTCACCTGAAGTCCGGCCGGCGGCGGCTGCGGCTCGACCTGTCCGGCATCACCTGGTGCGACAACGCCAGCCTCTACACCCTTCTGGGCATACGGGGCGCCGTGCACGCCGCCCAGGGCAGCCTGGAGCTGACGGTGGCCAGCCGGACGGTCGAGCACGCTCTGGTCCGTACCGGCGTAGGGCCCCGTCTGACCCCCTGTCCCGGCACGTCGGCGTGCTCCCGTAGGGCGGCGCACCAGCCCTCGGCGGACCAGCGCCCGGCCCCCGCCGGGCCGCGTCCGCACCGGACGTTCTGGCGGGGCTCGTGCGGTGAGCTGCTGTGCTGGGAGCCGCAGGGGCCCGGGCCCATCGTTTTTCCTCCCTGATCTCCGGCGCCCGGGCAGCGTCGCTCCCACGGCGCGCGGCCCGGCCCGTACGCACCCCCGTACGTACGGGACGGGCCCGGTCGCGTCGGTACGCCGATCAGTTGACCGCGGTGGCCAGCATGCCGGGCTCGTACGAGCCTCCGGGCATACGGGTGATCACCGCGAGCCGGTTGGCCGCGTTGATCAGGGCGACCACGCAGACCAGGGCGGCCGTCTGGTCGTCGTCGTAGTGCTTGCGCACCTGCGCCCAGGTCTCCTCGGAGACACCCTGGTGGGCGTCGGCGAGCCGGGTGCCTTCCTCCGCGAGCGCCAGCGCGGCCCGTTCGGCCTCGGTGAACACGGAGGACTCGCGCCAGGCGGCGACCAGGTTGAGCCGGAGCGCGGTCTCACCGGAGGCCGCGGCTTCCTTGGTGTGCATGTCGATGCACCAGCCGCAGCCGTTGATCTGGCTGGCGCGCAGCGTCATCAGTTCCTGCGTGGCCTTCGGCAGCGACGACTGCTGGAGGACCAGGCCGACGTTGGCGAACCGCTTGGCGAACTTGGAGCCGAACTCGTTCTCGAACAGGTTGAAGCGGGCGTCCATGATGTCGTCCTCACTCGTGATGTGTAGCGGATCCGCGATGTGCGGCGGATCTCGTGGTGCGCAGCGGATCTTGTGGTGTCCACTGATCCCGTGGGGTCCACCGATCCCGTGGTGTGCGCTGAACGAACACAAGACGCCTGCGTCCGGCGCCCTGTGACAGGGCGACGGTGTGACGTACGCCACCGCGCGCGGCTGTCACAGAGCGGCGCGGACCGGCGTCTTGTGCGCGTAGCGCCGTCGAGAGCGAAGAGGCAGGAGCACCCGGTGAACAGCGAGTACAGCGAGCGCGCAGCGGACACGACAGAGCAGCTCGCCGGCGGTGGACACGCGGATCCCGCCACCGAGGTGTTCGTCACCCACCGGAATCTGCTGTTCACCGTCGCCTACGAGATGCTCGGTTCGGCCGCCGACGCGGAGGACGTCCTCCAGGAGGCCTGGCTGCGGTGGGTGGGGGTCGATCTCGGCACGGTGCGGGACCAGCGTGCGTACCTGGTCCGGATCGCCACTCGGCAGGCGCTGAGCCGGCTGCGTACGCTCGGCCGCCGCAAGGAGTCCTACGTCGGTTCCTGGCTGCCCGAGCCGCTGCTCACCGCGCCGGATGTGGCGGAGGACGTCGAGCTGGCGGACAGCGTCTCGACGGCGATGCTGCTGGTGCTGGAGACCCTCACGCCGACCGAGCGGGCGGTGTTCGTGCTGCGCGAGGTGTTCGACTTCGGGTACGAGGAGATCGCCGAAGCCGTCGACAAGAGTCCGGCCGCGGTCCGTCAGATCGCACACCGGGCACGGTCGCACGTCGCCTCGCGCCGGCCGCGCGGAACCGTTTCCCCGAGCGAGACCCGTGACGCGCTCGACGCGTTCCAGCGGGCCGTCGAGACGGGCGATGTGCAGGGCCTGGTCGACATCCTCGCGCCGGACGTCGTCCTCCTGGGGGACGGCGGCGGAGTCAAGCAGGCCGTCCTGCGGCCTGTCGTCGGGGCCGACAAGGTGGCCCGCCTCCTGGTCGGCGGTCTGCGCAAGAACGCGTCGGTGTCGCTGCGGCCGGCGCAGGTCAACGCCTGCCCGGCGCTGGTCATCCGGCTCGGCGACGAGATCGACACGGTCGTGACGGCGCGTGTCGACAGCGGGCTCATCACCGGGCTCTACGCCGTACGCAACCCCGAGAAGCTGTCGCACATGGGGCGGGAGGTCGCACTGCGCCGGTGAGCCGAGCCGGCGGCCCGTGGCTGCGGCCCAGCGGGGAAACAGCGGCGAACTCCGCAGTTTCCCCCTGGGCCACATGAGTACGCGTACGGATGGTCCACGGGGATCGCGATCAGCATGCTGGCACCGTGACAGAACACAACGAAGGTCCTCAGGTCATCACCCGTCGCGACCACCAGGCGGCGGAGAAAGTGATGAAGGCCATCCTCCTCGTGGCTGCCGTGGTGGGTGCGGCTCTGCTGTTCTACATCGTCTTCTTCCTCGGCATCTTCGCCGCGGCCGCTTGAGCGGCACATCTCCCATCTCCCGCCGTTGGGCCGGACCCGCGTCAGCCAGGGTGCCCGGCCGTCAATTCCTTCTCCCACTTGAGGAGGTCGTCGAAATACTGGCGGCCGCCGTCCGTCCATGCGGCCACCGGCTCCAGTGCCTCGATGGTTCCCCTGAGCCGGTGCAGGGCGCCGTCGCGCCGCTCGGCGGCTTCGGACGGTGCTGTCGGCTCCGCGGCCCAGCGGGTGAGGCCGTACGCCATGCGGGCCAGTACGTGTGCGGCGTGCACGGCGCCGGCGACGGGGCGCGGGTCGGGGCGCAGCGGGTGGCTCACCATGACGTCGCCGTTCGTCACGTACGGCTCGAAGTGGTTGCGCAGATAGAGGGCGTGGTGGCCGGTTTCGTGCAGGAGCGCCTCGAAAGCGGCGGCAGGACTTTCGACGCTCGTGGTGCCGAGGTAGAGGGCCCCGAAGGTCGGGCGAAGGGTGGCCGAACGGAAGGCGCCGCCCTGCACATACACGATGACGCGGATCAGCAGATCCGTTTCCAGGGCGGCTTCGGGCCATACTCTGCGCAGGATCTCCCGGGCGGATTCCAGGTGCGCGATTCCCTCAGTCATGTCCGGCGTGCTGAAATCGGCGTCGCCCGTGCCGCTCGTCCGCTGAACATCCGCCAGCAACTGGTCCGCGCCCCATCGGCACCAGTCGGGGAGCGCCGACTCGTCGAGCGTCACATGCTCAAGGGGCGGCATGAATCCGGCCGTGGCCAGGCTGCGGGCCAGGTCTGCGACACGTACGGGATCGAGCATGGTGGGCCGGGCTGCCTCCCAGACCAGACCGGGGTGCAGGCAGGGGGGCGTCCGGCCCTCCGGGAAGTGCGGCGCGAGGCGCTGGAAGATGTCCCGTCGGTAACTGCGGACCAAGCTCATGGTGCCGGCCGTGGTGATGCCGACCCGTCGTGCTTCGTCCCGCCCGGTGCCCATCAGGCGGCACCGGACGGAGCGTCGGTCTGCAGAATTCCGGCGAGCGTGCCCGCGTCCGCTTCGGCTTTGGTGAGCTGATCCTCACGGGCCTGGAGGCGCCGCACGATCAAGGCGGATATCATCTCGTCGCCGAGGTTCTCCAGCGTGTGGAACACGTCCTTCCGGACCGCTTCCCAGATGTCCTTCGACTGGCCGTTCAACGCCTCGGCCTTGCCCGGCAGACGGCCCCGCAGGGATTCGCTGCGCTCGGCTGCCAGGTCCAGCACGTCGTGCAATATCTGGGTCCAGGTGTCCTCCAGCCCGTCGGAGAACGCGATGTGTACGGAGCCGAGTTCGCCCGTGGTCCCCTCGTGGTAGAAGCCACGTGGCAGGTAGAGGCAGTCGCCGGCGTTGAGAGTGACTTCGAGGCACTGCGGGGTCTGCGGCGTGGCGCCCGGCTTCGACCGCTTGACGGGCCACTGCTTCGGCGGCTCGTACAGCCGCCACGTCTTGGAGCCGGCCAGCTGCCGTATGAAGATGCTGGACAGGTCGTAGTGCACCTCGGCACCACGTGCGTGCGGGGGTGTCAGGAAGGCATTCGCGGCGACCGGGCAGCCGAGGTCTTCGGCCAGTTCCGAGCAGAACGATTCGACCTCGGGGCAGTACGTGGACATCGCCTGGAAGACGAGGGTTGCGCCGGCCCGCATCTGGGACACGACGTAGCGCGGATCGACGAGCCCGGAAAGCACCCGGCGCTCGCTGGGTTCCCCTTCGCCCTTGGCCGTGCTCCGGACTCCGATGTCCTCGCCACTGCGCCACATCCTGATGTAAGGGGTACGCAGTCCGCGGTCGAAAAGGAGCTGCTGTGCGAGGTCCATCGAGAACACGTCGTCCAGCTCGCCCATGTCCCGGCTGACGTACGGTTCCTTGTCCCGAAGGGAAACCAGCTTGGACGGATCATCGAGGAGCTTTTCCACCGCCATCTAAGACCTCCGCTTGTTCGGCATCCGGCTGTTCCTCCTGATGGAAATCGCGCACCCCTGGCACCGTCAGCACCAGCAGCGAGGCGGCGAGCTGTACGACCGCGGCGACGACGAGAACGGTCGTACGGCCCAGCGCGTCTGCCAGCGGCCCGGCACACGCGAGGCCGAGCGGCAGCAGAGCGAGGCTGCACAGCCAGTCGACCGAGCTGACCCGGCCGAGGATCGACGGGGAGAACTGGCGTTGCAGTGCGGTGTGCAGGAGGGCGTTGAAAGGCATCATCGCGAGCCCCGCGATGACATATCCGCCCACCACCCACCCCAGCGAGAAAGGCGTGAGCAGTACGAGTGGGACGGTGGTGAAGAGCGCGTTGAAAATCATCGCACTGGTTCCGGGGCGCCTCAGCTTGACGCGCCCGACGACGATCGTGCCGACGAGGCCGCTGAGACTGAACATGGCGAGCACCAGGCCGTAGGCGGACGGCCCCGAGAACTTCTCCTGCGTGATGACCGGCAGGAGGACCATATGAGGCGCGACGACGAACATGGTCTGCAGCGCGGTCATGGCGAGAATGGCCGACACCCAGCGGACGCGGCGTACCGCGGAAAGCCCTTCGCGCGTTTCCTGAATGACGGAGGAGCGGGTGGCCGGCCGTTCCCTCGGTGGTTCGGTGACCGCGAGAACACACACCAGGCTGACCGCGAACGAGACCGCGTTGATGACGAAAGCCGTCCGGGTGCCGGCGGTGGCCACCAGCAGTCCGCCGAGCGCCGGCCCCACCACGGCTGCCGCGCTCTCCATACCGCTCCGCCACACGTTGGCGCTGAGCAGCCGCTCTTCGGGGACGAGGGAGGGCACCAGCCCTCCGTACGCGGGGCGGAAGAACGCCTCACCGCTGCCCACCAGGAACGTCATCACGGCGAGCGACAGTGTCGCCGTGTCGAACGCGCCCAGTACGACCACGGTGAGGGCGGCCAGCCGGAATCCGTCGGCGAGCATCATCGCCCGGCGCCGGGGCACGCGGTCCGCCCAGACGCCGCCGAGGAGCGCGAACAGGACCATGGCGAGCATCCGGCCGCCGATCACCAGCCCGACATCGCCCGCGTCACCGCCGACCTCGATCACCCGGAGCGAGACGGCAATGGTGAAGAGCTGGTCTCCCACGGCGCTGACCGCTTGCCCTGCCCACAGGAAGCGGAAGTCGCGCAGTCCCATGGCGCTGTCGGCCAGCCGCCCGGTGAGCCATGTTCCACGGTCGGGCATGTTCAGCCGATCGGCGCCGCGGACGCTGACCCGGACCCGGGTCTTGTCGCGGACTCAGGATCTGTCAACTGCCCGTAACCGTACCCGCAGCAGTCGCCCGTGATGTCCTCGTCCCTGACCAAGGGGGGATGCTCGTCACCGGTCAGCTGAAGATTGCCCAGGTCGATGGGTTCGGATTCTTCGTCGAGGAAGAGTTCCGCGCCGTCGGTGATGAGGTCGAGGTGTACTTTCTCCTCGTAGCCCACCACGGCACGGTCCTGATTGTGCTGCCCGAATCCGATGTGCACGCCCACTCGCCGTTCGTTGATGTGCGAGTTGGCCGGGATGAATTGGTCGATGCCTGAATTCGTACCGAATCCCAGCTCACCCACCCGAGTGCCGTGCGGCTGCTTGAAGCACAGTTCCACCAGCTCGCGGACATCGTCATCGGCTCCGGAGAAACCGGTGGCCCGACCGTCCTCGATGTCGACCGTCAGCGGGTGAGCCGTCAGCCGGGTGTCGATCCGCGTGATGACGTTGCAATTGAGCGCCCCGTCCGCCACCAGGCGGCCGTCGATCCTGGCGGGATACGTCGCGATCTCCCCCGCCGGGAGAATGGTGAAGCCGCCCGGCCGCCACACGCCGCGATTGCTGATCCAGTCGAACCGGTCGTTGTCGAGGTGAATGCGGAGATCGGTGCCACCACGGCTGCGGACCCTGACGCTGCGCGCCTCGGTCAGTCGCGTCAGCAGTGCGGCATTGCGGGCGCTGAGTTCGTCCGGGCCCAGGTTGAGGGCCTTCTCGAAGAACTCTCGCGACGCGCTGATGATGCGTACCACCATGCACCGGTCGCCGCCGAACCGTTGCAGCACTTCGAGGAGGGGCGAGAAGTGCGACATGGTGTCTCGTTCAAGCGTGAAGATGACCAGCCGGCCGGTGAAGGAGCCGGCGTCCGGCATGGCGGAGTTCAGACGCCCGGCGAACTCGTAATCCACGAGCGGCCGCATTCCCACGATCTGCGTGCTGAGTTTTCGCTGTTTCAGGCCGGCCACCAGCCAGGCGGCCGCCTCCCGGCTGTCCGGGGAAAAGGTGACGACGCAGTGGTCGCGGTCGGAAATGCCGACGTACCGGTCGAGGAGTGCGTCGACTCCATCCCGTAGTTCGCGGCTGAGAGTGGTCTGCACAACGGTCAAGACTTGCTCCCCCTGGCCTTGGTCGCGTCAATGAGAGTTCCAGCCGCGACATACTGGTGCGGCTGGAACTCCCAAGGGCCTTACCGGAACAATCAGGTGGCTATGAACCACGCCATGAGGGGGCCTTCGTTGCCGCTCCCGACCGGTTCGAGGACCTCTTCCGATTCGGCCGCGGAAAGTTCCCGCAGAGCGTCCTCGACCAGCGATTCGTAGGAGGCCGGTTCAGCGATGGTGCCGGTTGCTGAAGCGTGACTCGGTGTCATCTTTACTCCTTTCAGCCGACAAACTCTGCGTGATGCTATGTGGCATGACCATGCATGGTCAACATGCGGCACCGATCAACTTCCGTTGCACGTACGGACCTTGGCGGGGAAACGGAACGGGTGCCGGGCTGGTGGAGGCCCGCCCACGCAGGCTCGGACCACCAGGCCGCCGGGGGCGTCGGGCCGCCCCCCCGGGCCGGCTCACCCGCCCGAACAGTTGCCTGAGGAACACAACCCTTCGTGCAGCTCAGACGTCTCATGAACGTAACTCGGCGCGATCACGCGCCTCTACGGAAGAGGACTCTGATGAAGCTTCGCCGAACTGTGGCCGCGGCCGCCACCGTGGCCGCTGTCGTACCGGCGGTCCTGCTCGCGGCCCCCGCCGCGTACGCCACCGAGAGCACCGGGGAGAAGCTGTACAGCTGCAACGACGTCTCGAACGGCGCTTACGAGCAGGAGACCCTCAGTCTCGTGCAGACCGACGCCGACGGCCCGGTCGTGCGGGGCGGGGGCTGGCGGACGTTCCGGGCGACGGTGACCAACATCAGCGCCAAGGACGTCTCGACGCTCAGCGTCGACGTCCAGGCGTGGCGGCAGGTGGAAGACGAGAATCCGGTTCTCGGCAAGTTCATACGGTTCGAGTACCGGACCGGCCAGACCGGTAAGTGGACCCCGGTGGACACCAGCTCGCCGGGCGGCTTCGTGACCAACGGCGTCCTGAAGGCCGGCAAGTCGGTGACCTACCAGCTGCGCCTGCGCGCCACCGCGGACCTGCCCAAGCACATGACCTGGGGCGATGTCAGCGTCTACACTTCTTTCGTGGAGCAGTACCGCTTCCCCGACGGCAGCGTGGTGCCTTGCACGGCCGGCCCCACCGGGCAGAACATGATCAAGATCGTGGACCCGGCGGGCAAGCCCACTCCGGGCACGACGAAGCCGGGGCCGGCTGCGGGCGGGGGCACGAAGCCCACGCCCGCGAAGCCGGTGCCCGCGCCGACCGCCACCCGGCCCACCGGCTCCCCGAAGACGTCGGCCACGCCGTCCGCCTCGCACGCCGGCACCGCGTCGAACGTCGTACAGACGTCGGCCCGGACCACGTCCCAGGCGAGCGGCAACCTCGCGCAGACCGGCTCCTCCGACGCCCTGCCCACCGTGGCGCTGATCGGCGGAGCTGCCGTTGTCGCGGGCGGCGCGGCCGTGCTGGTCACGCGTCGGCGCCGTACCAACTGACGGGTTCGGCGCGGATTCGCCGCCGGTTCGCCGCCGGTTCGCCGCCGGTTCGCCGCCGGTTCGCCGCCGGTTCGCCGCCGGTTCGCCGCCGTGTGAACGTACAGCCCTCCGTCTGCCGCAGTGCCGGAGGGCTGTACGGAACAACCACTCCCCCGCCTCGTAAGGTGGCGGAGCGCGAGTGTGTCGAAGGGGCGCGCGGGAAAGGACCCGCGCAGCGGAGCGGAGTGGAACGTGGAACGCATACTGATCATCGGTGGCGGGATCGCCGGCACAGCGACCGCGCTGGGCCTGCACAAAGCGGGATTCGACGTCAGCGTGCACGAGGCGCACCCCGACACGGCCGAGGACATCGGGGCGTTCCTGACGTTGGCCAGCAACGGTATGCGCGCCCTGGCTCAGCTCGGCGCTTCGGACGCGGTCACCGCCATCGGCTTTCCGCTGCGTTCCCTGTGCCTGCTCGACGCCCAGGGCGGCGAAGTGGCGCACGCGCCGATGGGAGAGGCCGACGACGTACTCCTGCGGTACCGGTGTCTGCGCCGCGGCGAATTGAACGCTGCGCTGCAGGGCGAGGCCGTCCGCCGGGGCATCAGGATTACGCACGGAACGCGACTGGTGTCCTTCGAGAACGGCCCGGATCAGGTGACCGCGCGCTTCGCGGACGGCAGCGTCGCCACCGGCGAGCTGCTCATCGGCGCGGACGGCCTGAATTCGGCCGTTCGCCGCTCCATCGCCCCCGGCGCGGAACCCGTCTACGCGGGACAGCGCGTCTTCTACGGTTACACCCGCAGCGCCCAAGTGGCGGACGGCACCGGCCACATCACGATGGTACGAGGCAGCAAGGCATCCTTCGGTTACGCGGTTTCACCGGACAGGGAGGCATATTGGTTCGCCCGTGTCGCCGCTGAAGCCCTTTCCGGTACAGAACTCGCGAACCCCGAGACTTCTCACCGGCGTGACCAACTCGTCGAGATGCTGCGCGCGGACGCCACGCCCGCCGCCGGCATCGTCGCGGCCGCCACGGACGGCATCATGGCCACGAACGCCACCGAATTGCCGCCCGGCACCCCCTGGCGCTCCGGACGGACACTGATCATCGGCGACGCCGCACACGCGGCCTCGCCGGCGACGGGCCAAGGCGCATCCATGGCCCTGGAGGACGCCGTCATCCTCGCCAAGTCCCTGCGGGACGCGCCCGACACGGAAAGCGCGCTCTCCCTCTACGAGGAATTCCGCCGGCCGCGCGTGGAACACAACATCACTGTCAGCGGACAGATCTCCCGCGGTACCCACACCCCGTCGCGCACCGGTTCGGCACCGGCGCCGCAGCGCCCCGGCGAAGACACCCTGATGTCCCAGTTGGAATGGGACATCGACCTGCGCACCGTCTCCGGCGGTACCGACGGCGCCGGTACACCGGAATCCACCGGGAACTGAACGGCCGGTCGGCGCGAAATACGCTCACCCCAATGGTCCCTGAGCCGGCGGACGCCGGGTCAGCGGTTCCCTTCCCCTGCGCGGAGATACGTCTCCAGTTCGGCCGCGCCGGTCAGCATGGCGCGTCCCCGGGCGGCCAGGCGCCCGTGCCAGTCGCGCAGGGCGGCCTCCAGCGGCTCCAGGCCGCCGGCCGACCGAATCCGGGTGATCACCGGGGCGATCTGTTCCAGCAGGTAGCCGCCGCGCCGGAGCTGGTGCACCAGGCGGGCGTCGCGTACGTCGGCCGCGTCGTACACGCGGTATCCGGTCAGCTGGTCGCGGCGCGGACGTACCAGTCCGGCGCGCTCCCATTTCCGTAGCGTCGCGGGCCGGATGCCCAGCTTCGCCGCCAGCGGACCGATGAACAGGGAGCCGGTTTCCGCGGCCGTACCGGGTACGGGCCCCGCGTCAGCCTCGGGTGCCGGGGCGAGGGCCAGATCACGGATGGCGCTTTCGACGGCCTGGAGGGTGCCCCGGTCTTCGCGGAGCTGGGCGTGGCTCTCGTCGATGAGGCGGAACGCTTCCTCGGTCTCGCCCTGGTTCACCGCCCGCAGGATCGAGGCCGCCACCTGGTGGCCGTGGCCAGGCATCAGGGCGAGGAATGCGCGGAGGGCCTGCGCGTGCAGCGGGGTGTACGTGCGGTATCCGTGGGGCGTGCGGTCGGCGGCCGGGAGGATGCCGGCCTCCTCGTAATTCCTGACGGCCTGAGTGGACAGACCGTGCCCGCGCGCCAGGTCGACCGGCCTGAGCCGCTCCCCGTTTTGAAGGTTGCGCCCCACAACACCCCCCTGTATCGCCGAACAGTCTCAAAAAGTTTCAACCGAAGGTTCAACGATACCGTCGAAGGTATGGAAATCGACAGCACGAACACCATGCACGCCGTCGAAGCCGCCGCCGTCATGGAGCTGCTCCCGGCCCGCCCCCGCCTGCTCGCTCTGGGCGAGCCCACCCATGGGGAGGACACGCTGCTCGAACTGCGCAACGATCTCTTCCGGCAGCTCGTCGAGCAGGAGGGCTACCGCACGATCGCGATCGAGAGCGACTGCATGGCGGGGCTGGTCGTGGACGCCCACGTCACTTCCGGCGCCGGCACGCTCGACGAGGTCATGGAGCGCGGCTTCAGCCACGGGTTCGGCGCATCGGCGGCCAACCGTGCGCTCGTACGCTGGATGCGCGACTTCAACGACGGCCGGCCCGCGGCCGAGCAGGTCCGCTTCGCCGGCTTCGACGGTCCGCTGGAGGTCACCGGCGCGGCAGCCCCCCGGCAGGCCCTCACCGCTCTCCACGGCTACCTCGCCGCCCAGGTGGATCCGGACCTGCTGCCCTGCACCGCGGAAACACTCGACCGGCTGCTCGGTAGCGACGACCGGTGGACGGAACCGGCCGCGATGCTGGACCCGTCCCGGTCCATGGGCCGGTCGGCCGAGGCCAGGGAACTGCGCCTGCACGCCGACGACCTGCTGGCGCTGCTGCACGCGCACACGCCCCACCTCATCGCGGAGACCTCGCGGGAGGACTGGGACCGGGCGTGCCTGTACGGACGTACCGCCACCGGGCTGCTGCGCTACCACTTCTGGATGGCCGACACCTCACCTGGCCGGTTGACGCAGCTGCTGGGCATACGGGACCAGATGATGGCCGACAACCTCCTCGCCCTCGCCGAACGGGGCCCGGCCCTGATCCACGCACACAACGGTCATCTGCAACGGGACAAGAGCTCGCTGCGGATGGGTGAGCTGCCGCTGGAATGGTGGAGCGCCGGCTCGATCGTGAGCGCCCGCCTGGGCGAGGAGTACGCCTTCCTGGCCACGGCCGTCGGCACGCTACGGCACCACGGCGTGGCCGACCCGCCGGCGGACACCCTCGAAGGCCTCCTGTACGCGCTTCCGGAGGACCGCTGCATCGTCGACCCCCGCCGGCTGACCGCCGACCTCGGTGACGCCCGGCCCGCCCTGCGGATCTCCCCCTACTTCGGTTACGCCCCACTCGACCCGGCGCATCTGGCCGGATACGACGGGATCGCGTTCGTCAGGGACCTTCCGGGCAGCTAGACGGGCCGGTGGGGGCGCGCATCGCAGGCGCACGCCCCCACCGGGCCGGCTCCCGACCTCCGGGTGTCGGCTCCCGGCCCCGGGCGTCGGACCCCGGCTCAGCTTCCGGTCCCCCGTTCTCAGTGCTCCGCGGGAGCCTCCGGGTTGCGGCGGACGCCGGCCGCTGCGAGCACCGCGCCGATCACGCACAGCACGCCGGTGACGAGGGCCGCGGTGTGTACGCCGTTGATGAAGGCCTGACCACTGCCCTCGACGACGGCGGCCTTCAGCTGCTGCGGCATGTCGTTGCCGACGGGCGACACGCCCATCGCGACCGCGTCCTTGGCCTCGTGCAGGTGACCGGCCACGGGCGCGGGAACCCCCGCCGAAGTCAGCTCGTTCGTCAGGGTGGTGCCGACCCTGCTGCTGATCAGGGACATCAGGACGGAAGTGCCGAGCGCGCCGCCGACCTGCAGCGCGGTGGCCTGCAAGCCTCCGGCCACGCCGGCGTCACTGACGGGCGCGTTGCCGACGATCGCGTCGGAGGAGGCGGCCATCACCATGCCCACACCGAGGCCGAGCGCGATGAACGGCGGCCACATCGCGGCGTACGAGGAGTGCACTCCCCAGCCCAGGACGCCGAAGGAGGCGCCCGCTTGGAGCACCATGCCCAGCGGCATGGACAGCCGGGCACCGAACCGCTCGGTGAGCTTCGCCCCCAGAGGGGAGGCGACGACGGAGGCCAGGCTCAGCGGCAGGGTGCGTACGCCGGCTTCGACGGGCGTGAAGCCCCGTACGTTCTGCAGGTAGAGCATGACGAAGAAGATCACGCCGAGCAGGACGAAGAAGTTGACGGCGGTGATGACCGTACCGATGGTCAGGGCGGGACTGCGGAAGAGCCGCATCGGCAGGAGGGGGTGTCCCACGGTCGCCCCGGTCGCCCCGGGCGTGCCGGTCGAGTCGGTCGAGTCGGTCGAGTCGGAGGAGTCGACCGAGCCGGTCGAGCCGGATGCTCCGGATGCTCCGGATGCTCCGGCCAGGGAGCTCGGCGCGGGGCGTCCAAGGCGCGTCTCGTACCAGCCGAAGATCAGCAGGACGACGACGCCCGCCGCGAGCACGCCGAGCGTCGAACCGGCGCTCCACCCCCACGACTCGCCCTTGACGACGCCGAAGACGACCAGCAGCAGGCCGAGCGCCAGAAGGATCACGCCCGGGATGTCGAAGCGGTGCCGGCCTGCCGTGCTCTTGCTCTGCGGCAGGACGAGTGCGCTGAACACCAGGGCCACGACGCCGATGGGGGCGTTGATGTAGAACACCGACTCCCAGTTGACGTGCTCGACGAGCAGGCCGCCGACGATCGGGCCGAGCGCCGTGGACACGGACGACACCATCGCCCAGATGCCCACGGCCATACCGAACTTCCTCGGCGGGAAGGCCGCACGCAGCAGGCCCAGGGTGTTGGGCATGAGCAGGGCGCCGAAGAAGCCCTGCACCGCACGGAAGGCGATGACGCCCTCGATCGAGCCGGCCAGGCCGATGGCGACGGAGGCCAGGGCGAAGCCGGCCACGCCGATCAGGTAGTAGGTGCGCCGGCCGAACCGGTCACCGAGCTTTCCGCCGAGGATCAAAGTGGCGGCCAGGGCCAGCAGATAGGCGTTGGTGACCCACTGCAGATCGGCGGTGGAGGCGTTCAGGTCCCGGCCGATCTCCGGGTTCGCGATGGAGACGACCGAGCCGTCCAGGCCGACCATGAACAGGCCGAAGGCGACCGCGATGAGCGTCAGCCAGGGGTGGCCACGCCGGCCCGGGGCCGGTTCCGGCGCGGGCGGGGTGTGGGTGGGCATGGGTGAGTGGCCCATGACGGAGGAGGACATGGAGGTGCCTTGCTTCTTGTCTGAGAGGGGAAATGCGCGTGCCGATGGAGTACGGCGGGGCGCGGAACCGGAAAGGTGGCGGCGCTGCTGCCGCCCACCGACGAAATACCGCCCGCGGCGGGTGACAGTCGGCGGCAGGTCTCAGTCCGCGACGGGTGTCAGTCCGCGACGGGTGTCAGTCCGTGGCGGCGTGAATCCGCTGCGCCACTCCCTGGAGTGCGCCCAGGGCGGACCCGATGGCGTCCAGGTCCCCGTCGGTGAGGGTGTGGAGCGCCTCGACGAGGTAGCCGTCCACCAGAGCGCCGACCTCGGCGACCTGGCGCCGGGCCTTGGCCGTCAGATGCAGGTGCGCGACCCGCTTGTCGGCCGCGTCCTGCCTGCGCTCCAGCAGCCCTTGGGCGGCCAGCTGGGTGACCAGGGCGCTCACGTTGTTGGGCTTGACGAGCAGCGCGTCGGCTGCCGCGCGCACGGTGACGCCGTCGTGTTCGGCGACGTACCGCAGCAGCGCGAGCTGACTGTCGGGAAGCCTCGGGAACGGGAGGTCCTGGATGATCCGCCGGTCGAGAGCCCGGTTCAGTGCGGGCAGGACAGCCGCAAGCTCGGAGGCGATGCGGCGGGTGTCCTGGTCGGACGCACGGGGGGCGGGCATACGGTCACTTTAGGTATGAGGTCATACCTATGTCAAAAGGGGTAGGGCGGGATTGCTCCCTGCCCCACCCCCTTGAGCACGCCCGCACGATCAGGAGTACGGACTCCACCGGCCGAAGCGGGCCAGCAGGCTCGCCGCCTGGCCGGCGCTCAGGCCGAGGCCCGCGGCCACGTCCTCCGTGGACAGTGCGCCACGGGCCTTGCGCGCCGCCCAGTAGCCCACATTGGCCGCGGAGATCTCCATACGGCGAGCCAGTTTGACGGCTCCCACCGGGGACTCCTCGGCGTACCGCTCGATCTCCGCCTCCAGCTTGTCCAGCAGCCCGGCGATCCCCTCGGGCACCGGGACGGTCGTCTCGCCCACCTCGACGATGTGCCGGTCCCAGTCCGTCAGGCACCGGTCCGCGTCCGCGGCGGCGGCCGTGTGCAGCGGCTGGTCGCCGACCTTGCCCCAGTCGAGGGCATGGCGGGCACCCACCCACCCGCACGCGCACGTGGCACGGAACGCGGACGCGCGCGGGGTGTTCGGACTCCGGCCGTCGTAGATGCTCCAGTGGCTGCTGCTCGGTACGTAGCCCCCGGAACCCACGTCGAAGTACACGGGCTCGGCGGTGCTGCCGTCGTCCAGGAGGACCTTCACCGTCCCCTCGTGCGACGCCCCGTACTCGTCATCCGTCCAGCTCTCTTCCACCGCGCGCTCCTTCACTCGCCCATCCCGGCCCGCCCGGCCGTACGGCGGAGGCGGTGGTACGACCCTGCCGCACCGGGCACTCCGGATGCAGCGAAACGGGCCGGCCCGCGCGCGGACCGCGTTCCCCGGCGCGGAGCGTCAGGCCGGGTCGACGCGGACGCCGAGCCGCTGGGCCGCCCGCTCCGCGACCTTCGCGTAGACAGCGCTCATGTCGGCGGTCGTGGCGAGGAGCTGTTCGGTGCGTTCGGGGCCGGCGAGTTCCGGGGTTCCGACGCCGAACAGGGGCCGGGGCGCGTACTCCATCATCAGTTCCGCGTTCCGCGCGACCTCGTCGCCGAAGAAGGCCTGGAGGAGCCGCAGCCCGATCTCGAAGCTCCCGGTCGCCGGGCCGGCGGTGATCCGGTTGCGGTCCTCCACGACGTTGCCGCGCGTCGGTACGGCGCCGTAGTGCGCGAGCTGTCCGTGCAGCTGGAAGTTGGTCGTCGCGCGGTGGCCGAGCAGCAGCCCCGCCGCGCCCAGCAGCAGCGACCCCGCGCACACCCCGGCCACCCAGCCCGCCCGGCTGCCCCGGTCGGCGAGGAAGGCGAGCACCTCCTCGTCCTCGAAGACCTCCGCCGGCACGGCACCGGCGTACAGGACGTCGAGGTCGGCCGGGCAGTCCTCGAAGGTGGTCGTCGCGCGGGTGGGGAAGTGCGGCATGCCGATGATCTCGTCCCGGTTCTTCCAGACGAGGTGCAGATTCACGCCCGGCTGGAAGCCGAAGGCGGTGTGGAAGCCGATGATGTCGACCGGCATGTAGCCGGGGCACACCAGGATGGCGATTTCGAGGTCGCGGCGTTCGGATGTCATGACTGACCCTCCTCGACGGGAACTTACAGGCAAGCTAACAGCTCGGCTGTAAGCCCGGTGTGAAGTGAGGGACGGAAGCCCCGGAGACAGTTCGGTTTCGGCCCGCCCTGACGGGACCTCAGCGCGCCAGCGGGACCGTGATCTCCTTCAGCCACACCCGTCGGGCGAAGTCACGGGCCTTGATGACGACCGCGTCACGGCGCACCTCCACCTGGAGGCCCTGATTGAACGTTCCGCCGACGGAGACTTCGCCGCCCTTGCCGTCGTCCCGGTAACCGGTCTGGACGGCACCGGTGTTGACCACCGTGAACCCGCTCAGGTTCGCGGTGCCGGGCACGACACGGCGCACCACCCAGTCGGAGAGCTCCAGGTCCCAGTGGGTGTGGCCACTGAAGAGGAAGACGTCCGGGTGACGGCCGAGCAGACCGAGGAGGCGGTCGGCCTGGAGGTAGTCGCTCGCGTAGAGCGTGTTGCGGGTGCCGGAGACCGTGTCGGGCAACGGGTGGTGGGTGATCACCATGACCGGCCGGCGGCGGCGCGACCAGTGCCACAGGCGGTCCTCCAGCCACGTGAACTGGGCGTCGCTGATCCAGACCTGGTCCCAGAGCTCGGGGTCGTGGTAGTGCGCGTACCGCTCGGTGCCGAGGGTCAGGATCGGGATGCCGCCGAAGGAGGTCTCCGCGTGCACCGTGCCGCGCCGGGCGAAGCGGTAGAAGCTGCGGAAGAGGGAGTCTTCGGTGGTGCCGTTGGGCCAGGTGTCCTGGGACAGCGTGTCGGGGTCGCGCCATTTCGGTACGTAGAACTCGTGGTTGCCGATCGCCCAGGCCACCTCGCGCGGGTGTGAATGACCGGCCAGTTCGGCGCTGACCTGCGCGTACTCGGCGTCGTAGCCGCGCGGTGTGATGTCGCCCGCGACGGCCAGGCCGGCGCTGTGCGGATTGACGGCCGCCATGTCGTCCAGAGCCCGGCCGAAGTCGCGCAGGTCTCCTTGGATGTCGCTGATGACGTTGAACCGTACGGTGTCCCGGTCGTGCCACCGGCCGAGGGCACCGGCCGGTGCGGCGTGGGCCTGCGAAACACCGGCGGCAACAGCCAGCGCGCCTCCGCCGGCGGCGAGAAGGGACCTGCGGTCCATGTGCGGCTCCGTGGGCGTGGGAGTACGGGGCGCGCAGGGGGCGCCATACGGGGCGTACGGGGATCCGTACGGAGATGACCTCTACCATTGGTGAAGATCACGGCACCGGGTGCACTCCGGTCTACAGGCAGCGGGCGGGGACATGTGCGGGGAGTGAACGTGCGCGGGCCCGTGCAGCAATGAGCCTCATGCTCGGGAGGCAAGCCCCAGCGGTCACGCCGCAGCTCGCTCACACCCCTGCCCCAGACCTGCCCCTGCTCTCCCCGGTCAGATCGGCGTCCTGCCCGCATCACGCACTGCCCACCACACCACGCAAGCCAGCCCCAGCACGACAAGCCCGACCACCGCAACCACCGCCGGAACCACCTTCCTCACCCAGCGCCCAGCCCGCTCACCCCCACCACCCCGGCAACCGCCCCGGGCGCACGCCCACCCGGCCAGTGTGAGCGCGGGAACGCCGAGCAGCATCACCGGCAGTTCGACGTACAGCAGGCTCCACTCCCGCTCGCCCTCGAACCCTCCCCCGAGGCCGCCGCGGGCGCCGTACAGCCACCCCCCGAACCCCACACAGGCCCCCACGAAGGCCACCAGGCAACCAGCTCCTGCCGGGTCCACACGTCTCTTCATGCTGACGGCGACGCCGCGCGCATGATCTCGGTTCCCGGCGCACGTCCTCCCCGAGCCGCGCTCACACGGGGCGCATCAGCTCCCAGGTGTCGACCGCGAAGTCGAGGCTCATGCCGTGCCGTTCGTAAAGGGCGAGCGCGCCGCTGCTGTTGTCGGTGTCGACGCCGAGGCCGATGCGGTCGCGGCCCCGTGCCGCGTAGTGGCCGAAGGCATGGCGCAGGAGGTGGCTGCCGAGGCCGCGGCCGCGGGCCTCTTCCCGGACGCCCAGGTGCGCGATCCAAGCCATCGAGGCGCGGGCGTCGTGGGTGCGCAGCACGGCGGCGTCGCCGAGGCCGGCCAGCCGCGCGAGCCATATCAGTGACCAGTCCGCGCGCTCGGCGTCGATGTCGTCCAGCCATTGTTCGTACGTCCGGGGCTGGAAGTCGAAGTGACCGGCGAACGTCTCCTGGAGCAGCGCGTGGGCGCGTCGGCGGTCGGCCTCGGTACGGCAGGGGCGCAAGGTCACGCCGGGCGGCGGGGACGGCAGCCGGTCGGTGGCGGTGGACAGGGCCCGGCTGAGTACGTTGTAGCGGCGCACCGTACGCCAGCCCCGCCGGCGGAGCGCGTCGAGATCCATGGTGGGCGCGGTGTTCAGGTGCAGGTGGATCACCGCGCGCGTCACCCCGTTGGCGGCTGCCCGTGCCACGGCCCGCGCCTCCATCAGGTCGTACAGGTGCAGGGCGCCTGGCAGTCTGCCGGGCAGTACGTAGTGGTCCATGTCGATGCGTTCGCCGCCGGACTCGTCCCACAGCAGCCCGTACGCGATCAGCCGCCCGGCTTCGTACATCAGCCAGGAGTCGTGTTCGAGGTCAGCTTCGGGATGCTTGAGGTCCGCCTGCACCTCGCTCAGGTCGGTGTCGGCACGGCCGACCTCCAGCAGGTCGATCTCGTTGAGCAGCGCACACACCGCCGCCGCGTCGTCGAGCGTCGCCGGCCGCACGGTCAGGCCGGGCGGCGGAGTGAGGGGCGGAGTCATGCGCCGATTCTCGGGCGGACGAGGGGCTGGCCGCCAGGGAATAACGGCTCCCCGCCGGCGGCCGTTCCCACCCGGGAGCAGAGCCCGGCGTACTCCTCGGCTTGCCCTCGACACCAGCGTCAGAGTTCTGGCGTCCCGACCCGTGGGCTTCATCGTGATCATCAGCTCGCAGATCGCCGGACGTCTGATGTCGCCGGCGGCTTAGCAGCCGCTGATGGCCGTCTGCCTGCTGCTGATCGGAACCGGCATCGCTCTATGGGTGGGCACACTGAGGACGGATCGTCCTGGGCGCACATGGTCCTCGACATCGTGGTCATGAGCACCGGCCTGGGGCTGGGTCTCGGCGCGCTGACAGTATCGGGCCTCTGGGTGGGGTGACCGTTCTGCTCACCAGGTTTCCCAAGGCGAACGTTTCGCCATCAGCCTTCGTGGAGGAGATCGGCCGGTCTGCACAGTAGGGCTCTGCGCATCGTCACGAAGCGGACTGTGCTCACATGACCAGAATGGCGCCTCACGATACGTCATATGACGCATTGACCGCACAGGGCCGACACGGTTGCATGCTGGTGATCCTCCAGCGGGGAACCGGAGGAGAGACCGTGCCCGAGCTGGGGGAAAATGAGAAGACAGGCGAACCGGAGCACTACCAGACGCGTGCGCACCGCTCTGAGCGCGGCGGTCGCGGTCACAGTGGTGTTACCCGGCACCGCCTCGGCCGCGCCCTCGGCCGTGGTAGCGGGCGCGGGCGACGGCGGAGCCGGTGTCGAGAGGATCAGTGTCGCGGCCGACGGCACGCAGGCCGACGACAACTCCGCCGGCGCCTCGATCACGCCCGACGGCCGCAGCATCGCCTTCTCGTCGTCGGCGAAGAACCTCACGCCCGACGACGCGACGGAAGGCGACCAGGTGTACGTCCGCGACCAGCGGACCAGGCAGACCAGGCGGATGGGGCAGCTGCGCCCGCTCCAAGCCCCGGTGATCAGCGGTGACGGGGCGTACGTCGCCTATCCGGTGCAGTGGTTCAACGACGTACGAATTCGCCAGTACCAGGTGAGCACGGGAAACACGGCCTCCCTCAACTGCTCGGCCTACAGCTGCAACCAGCCGTCGCTGAACGTGGACGGCCGCTACGTCGCCCATGTCCTCCTCTCCTCCCGGCAGCCCTCGTTCGGCCAGCGCATCGAGGTGCAGGACGGGACCACCGGCGCCGACACGACCGTCGCCGCTCTCGACCACACCCAACCGTCCCGGCCGTCCATCAGCGGAGACGGCCGTTACGTCGCCTATCAGGACGGCAAGGCGGAGGACGTCTTCGTGTGGGACCGGAACAGCGGCACCACCTCCGGCCCGATCGAGGGCCCGGCCAAGGGAGCGGCGCTCGTCCAGCTCAGCGACGACGGCAACAAGGCCGTCTACCTCTCGGGATCCGACACCTTCGTCCACGACGTGCGCTCAGGCACCGCCCAACTGGTGCCGAACGTACGGGGCGTGGCCATCGACCCCACCGGCCGCTATCTGCTGTACGCCCCGCACGACACGAACGGCCCGTCGCTGACACTGCGCGACCTGCGGAAAGGCACCGACGAGACCGTCTCGAACCAGCCCGCCTCGGCCGGCACCGACGCGGTCAGCGCCGGTGGGCGCGACGTGGTCTTCCAGTCGACGGCCGACGGCATCGTGCCCGACGACACCAACGGCAAGTCCGACGTCTTCGTCCGTCGCTTCTCCTGACCGGCCGGACAGTTGACCGCTCCGGCCGCTGACCGCCGTGGGCACCACTTGGCTGTGCTGTCAGTCCATTTCTGTCGTCGTCGGGGCCGGTGGTACCCAGCGCTGGTTGCGGCGTTGCTGGGAGCGGATGCCGTAGCCGGACTTCAGTTCTTCCGGGATGGCGTACTGCATGACCCGGCCCCGGGTCAGGGAGCCGAGTTCGAAGGTGGTCAGCAGATTGCCCGCCTTGTCCAGGGCCCACTCCCCCAACGGGCTGCTGTCCTCGATGGTCTCCAGCAGGCCGAGGACGACCGGTACGGCCTTGGCTGCCGTGTCCCAGGGGCTGCGGGGGACCTGGAGCCAGTCGGCGATGGTCGGGCCGACCAGGAACCGGATGGTGGCCGGGACGATCGGGTCGAAGAGGGTGCCGGGGACGACGTCCTCGTACATCCGCATGAGCTGGTTGTTCAGGCGTACCCCGTCCTCGGACGGCCCCAGGTTGCGGGTGAGGTAGCTGTCGGCGTACGCGCGGGCCCCGGTGAGGTCCTTCGGGGCCGCCTCCATGTCGCAGCCCAGCATGGAGCCGACGACCCGCCAGGCGTAGTAGTACGCCTCCGCTCCTTCCTCGCTCATGTGGATGCCGAGGCGGTGCATCGCGTCCAGCACCAAGATCGAGAAGCAGATCTGGCCGCCGATCATGTCCTCCTGGCACAGCGGTACGCCGTCGCGTTCCGTGTCCCAGCGTCCCGACTTCGTCAGGTGGCGGCGTACCGCGGCGTGCAGCAGGCGGACCTTCTGGGCGGCCGGGATGAACTTGCTGCCTTCTTCGAAGGCGTTGGTCTGCATCAGGTAGGTGACGAACTGGCCGGTGTTCGCCATCCGGCGCGAGGGGTAGTCCATGGAGTGCGTCGAGGCGAGCAGTTTCGCCACGCGTGGTACGGCGTAGGTGGCCGGCATGGCCGCGAAGGACAGGCCCGTGTTGATGTGGGCGGCGTTGTCCATGAAGAACAGCCGCGCGCGCTCCATGATGTCCCAGTCGACCCACTTGGGCGGCATGCCGGTCGCCTCCAGGTAGGAGGCAGCGGAGGACGGCAGGCCCTGCGGCAGCTTGTTGCCCGCGGTGGTGAAGAAGCGCATGAGGGTGTTGAAGTCGCGTACCTCGCCGCGTTCGAACATCGCCGCGACGGTGGCGTCGGCGAGCGGGTCGCCTTGGGTGCGCAGCTCGTCCAGCACCGGGTCGGTGTACCGCGCGGCGGGCTCGGTGCGCTCAGTGGTCTCGGTGGTCATGTGTTCCTCGATTCCGTGCTGTGCTTCCGTGCTGTCACAGGGAACGGTCGGTTGCCGAGCCGGCCAGCGCCCTGAGCGCCGAGCGGGCCTCCGACGGCAGGGCTACGGAGTCCAGGGCCGCGCGGGCCTGCGCGATCCGCTCCTGGATCATGTCCTCGATGCGCTGCCGGGCACCGCTGTCCTCCATCAGCTCCCGTACGAGCGCCGCGTCGCTCTCGTCCAGCGCGGGTTTGCCCAACACCTCGTGCAGTTGGCGTGCCGGACCGGCGGGCAGCAGCGAGGCGGTCACGGCGAGCAGTGCGGTGGGCTTCTTGTCCCGCAGGTCGTCGAGGTTCGACTTGCCGGTCTCGGCCGGGTCGCCGAAGACGCCCAGCAGGTCGTCGCGGAGCTGGAACGCCTCGCCCAGCGGCATCCCGTACCCGGTGAAGGCATCGAGGCCCCTCGGGGAGGCACCGCCGAGCGTCGCTCCCATGTGCAGCGGCCTCTCCACCGTGTACTTGGCCGTTTTGTACCGGGCCACCTCCAGTGATTCGGCGACCTTGGGCACGACGCCTCCGGTCCGCAGGACCTCCAGGAATTCGCCCGCGACGGTCTCGCGCAGCAGCGACGACCACAGCGACGCCGTCCGCGCCACGTACGCCCCGGGCAGACCGCAGGTGGCGAAGACCTGGCCCGCGTACCCCATCAGCAGGTCGCCGAGCAGCATGGCCAGCGCGGCGGACCGTTCCTGGCGCTCCCCGTGGGGCGCTCCGGCCGCGGTGTCACAGGCGCCGCCGGCGCGGCCCTCCGCGAACGCGGCATGGGCCGTCGGTACGCCGTGCCGCAGGCGGCTGTCATCGATGATGTCGTCGTGGGTGCAGGCGGCCGCGTGCACCAGTTCCATGGCGGCCGCGGCCTTGACCACGCTCTCGCAGTCGGGCTGGCCGGCCGCTCGCCAGCCCCAGTACAGGAAGGCGGCGCGCAACCGCTTGCCGCGGGTCAGCGATATCCGCAACTGCGCGCACAGCGGCGCCAGTTCGCCGGATACGCGGAGCAGTTCGGCTTCTTCTTCGTCGACCAGCCGGCGCAGGCAGGTGTCGATTCTCCGCTTGAGCTGCCCGGCGTCATCCATGCGACGCTCCGGCCCGCCGCACGGCCCGGCGGGCCATCAGCTCAAGGTAGTTCTCGGTCTCCGGGGTGACGCGCCGGGAGGCCAGCTCACCGCGGGCGCGCAGCTCGTTGACTCCGTCGGCGAGCAGGTCCCGCAGGTCGGAGCGGCGCAGCAGCCCTTGCCCCCGGTCGGCGGCCTGGCGTACCTGGTCGAGCACGAGGTCGGCGGCGCCGGCGGCGAGCAGGAGGACCTGTTCCAGACCGGCCGCGGGGTGCCATCCGGTGGTCGCGGTGGGTGCGGTGTCGCTTGGTTGTCCCTGTTCTGACATGTCCGGGCTCCTGTGCGGGTGAATTCCTGCGGGGGAGCTCTCAGTGAACCGATCGGAGCCGGGCGGGGCCGGTGTTGGGGCGCTCCGTCCCTCGTGCGAGGTCATCGTTTCCTACGAAAGAGTGACGATCAGCCCGATGTGCGGCCATCGCCGGTCGGGCCGCCTATAGAGGGTGCGTGTCACGGGTCGAGCCCCGCGTCTTGCCGGCCCTCGGATGCCCCGGCCACTCGGGTTCCTGAGCGCCGGCGTGCGCATCCGTCCATCGGGAGCGCACGCCATCATCTGACGAACGCCGCGCACGCCCCTTGTGCGCCGGTGGCGGCCGGAGGAAGCATAGTTAATTGTGAAAGTACCCCGGGTCCGGGGAAACGGCCGCAGTCCACAGAGGCATTGGGCGGTATCCGGGTGGCCGGGCCGGGGCGGAAACCACTGCGGGAGTACGGGGAAGGCCGATCGCACCGCTGATCCCCGATGACACGGTAGTCAGGAGCTTCTCACCCTATTGGTACTGGCCGATCGGCCTGCGGAGCAAGCGTGCGGTACGGCGAGACCCGTCAAGAGGTAGGGGAGGAATTCCATGTCGTCTCTGCGGTCGGTTCCACGGGTTTCTGCGAGTGCGACGTTCACGGAGTACGCGGTCTCCACCGCCGCCCGTCTTCTCGGCAGTGCGGGCGCGGATGTCGAACAGGGGACGCGGGTACTGCGCAGGATGCTGTCCCCGTGGGGGGCACGGAAGATCGGGACGCGTCCCGGTTGGCACTCCGATGTGTGCGCCGACGGTTCACCGATCGAGTTCTCAGCCGCCTTCTCGCAGGAGGGGTTACAGGTCCGGGTGCTGGTCGAGGCCCTTCCGGACCGGCTGAACACCTCGTCCGCACAGAAAGCGGCGCTCGACCTCACCCGTGGGCTGACCCAGGCCTTCGGTGCTGCCGACGAACGGCTGGCGGCGGTGACGGACCTGTTCCTGCCGGACGAGGACCCGACCGGTTTCGCCATGATGCACGCCGCCGCCCTCTCGCCGGCCGGCGGCCCCGAGTTCAAGGTCTACCTCAATCCGCACGCCAACGAGGACATGACCGGCATCGCGCGGACGCGCGAGGCACTGCACCGCCTGGGATTCGGAAAGGCGTGGAAAGCGGTCAGGGAATACGCCGGCCGGGGTTTCGACCTCGACAGGATCGTCTATTTCGGTCTCGACCTGCTCGACGGCCCCGAGTCACGCGTGAAGGTGTACTTCCGCCACTACGACGTCTCTCCCGCGGAACTCGACACCCGCATGGAGATATCGCTGCAGCACGAGGCCGGATTCCTGGGGGAATTCTGCCGCCGGCTGACCGGCAGCGACAGCGCGGTACGCGCCCAGCCGCTCGTCAGCAATCTGACGTTCACGGCCGCCGGCGGGCACCTTCCGGTGTCCGCGACGCTGTACGTCCCGCTGTGGCTGCACACGGCGAGCGACCGGACCGTACGGGACCGCATCAGCTCGGTCATGGCCGGTATGGGCCTTCCCGTCGGCGCCTATCAGTCGCTGCTGGAGCAGATGGCCCGCCGGCCGCTCTCCGCCGGCCGCGGCATCCACACGTACGCATCGGCTCGGGTGCAGCGCGGCCGGCCCCGCTTGACCACGTACTGGTCCCCGGAGCTCTACGACCGGTATCCGCCCGCCCGCTACCAGCGAGGATGAACGCCATGTCGCCGCACGACGCGCTCCGGCCGCTGTTCGACGACGCGCAGGTCCGGCCCGACCTGCTGCGGCAGCGCTCGCCGCTCCGGTGGGGCGCTCACCCGCCCGGCGTCATCCCGTTGACGGCGGCCGAGCCCGATTTCCCCGGGCCTCCGGTGGTCACGGACGCCGTGCTCGCGGCTGTCGCCGACGGATACTTCCCCTACGCGGCACCCGCGGAATGCGGTGCGCTCCGGGAGGCATTCTCCGACGTGGCCGAAGCCCGTTACGGGATCGCAGCTCATCCCGGTCGGGTGGTGCCGGCGCCGGGTACCGCGGCCGCGATCTGGGGCGTGGTGCGTCTCCTGTGCGGAGAGGGTGACGAGTGCGTATTGCTGGACCCGGTCGACCTGTTGTTCGGCCAGGCCATCGATGCCGCGGGGGCCCGAAAGGTCTACTGTCCGGTGGACAAGAGCACCGGGCGGCTGGACCCGGACCGGCTCGCCTCTCTCATCACTTCGCGCACCGCGCTGATCTGCATGTGCAATCCCCACAATCCGCTGGGCACGGTCTTCGGTGAGACGACGCTCCGCGCGGTGGCGGAGATCGCGGGCAGGCACCGTATCCCGGTCCTTTCCGACGAGGTGTGGAACGAGATCGTGTACCCGCCCGGAAAACACCTCAGCATGGCGAGCCTGGACACGGAATACGGTCGGCGCGTCTACACGGTGACCGGCCTTTCCAAGACCTTCGCGCTACCCGGGCTGCGGATGGGATTCGTGATCGCACCGACCGTGCGGGAAGCGGCCGCTCTACGGCTCACCTTCCAGCGTCTCGGCGCCACGTACAGCATGACCCCGTTCACCCAGGCCGGCGCCCTGGCCGCCCTGCGGCACGGCTGGCCCTGGCGGGACGCCTTCCTGGAGCATTTGCAGGAGATACGGGACTACTGCGTGGACCGGTTGAACGCGATCCCGGGAATGTCGTGCGGCCGCCCGGACGGCACGTACGTCCTGTTCCCCGATGTGTCCTCCACCGGGCTCAGCAGCCGGGCCATGGGCGCGTACTTGCTGTCCCGGGCGCGGGTGGCGGTGGTGGCCGGTACGCCGGAGTGGTTCGGACCGGCCGCCGAGGGCAACATCCGGATCAGTTACGCCACTTCCCGGGCGGTCATGGCAGAGGCGCTGGATCGCATCGCGCAGGCCGTGGAAGAACTCGTCGCCGGTGGCCCGGCCGCATTCCAGGCCACCGGGGCGCAACGGTAGGGCGCCCGTGCCCTACCCGGGCATCAGCCTCGTAGCCAGGCTTTCAACGAGCCCCACCAGGACGTACGCCTCCTTCGGGCGGGGACCGGCGGCGGCACCACCGTCGGGAACGGAACGACGGGCTCGGCAGCGGTCCTCGACCCGGTGTCCGTGGCGTTCCGCAGCGGGCGCACGGTCTTCGCCGGGGCGTGAGCAGGGGCGTGAGCGGCGGCGTGAGCCGGGCCGGGGACCGGAGCACGGGCCGGGCCTGCGGCCGCGGCGGAACTCGGGGCCCGTGGCGGGGTGAACGTCACCGGGAGACTGGTCAGGTGCCGTGTCATCCAGCCCGAGGTCCAGCCCAGCTGGTCCTCGGGAACGCTCAGCCGTACGTCGGGCAGCCTCGCCAGCAGGGCGTCGATGCCGGTGTCGGCGATGGCGCGGCCGATGTTCTGGCCGGGGCACTCCTGGGGGCCGCTGCTGAAGGCGAGGTGCGAGCGGTTGCCGTGCAGGGGGACCGAGGGGTCCGGCCGGACGGCCGGGTCGTGGTTGCCGGCGGCCAGGCCGAGCAGCAGCATGTCCCCCGCCTCGATCTTCTGGCCGCCGACCTCCGTGTCCACGGCGGCCCAGCGGCCCGGGATGGTCATCAGGGGCGGTTCGCTCCACAGCACCTGTTCCACCACGTCGGGCAAGGTCATCTGCCCGCCGGCCAGCGACGCGTGGCACCGGGGGTCGGTCAGCACCATCCGCAGGGTGCTCTTGAGGAGGTTGACCGTGGTCTCGTTCGCGGCGATGAGGATGACCCGCAGGTGGTTCCAGACCTCCTCGTCGGTCAGCCCCGAGGAATGTTCGATGAGCCAGGAGGTGATGTCATGGCCGCGGCTTCCGCGCTTGCGTCGTACGAGATCCGTGAGGGTCTCCACGATGAACGCGTTGCTGGCCACCGAGGTTCCGGTGCCCGCCACCATGTCCCTGCTGGCGGTGACGAGCCGCGGCCCGTACTCGTCGGGCATGCCCAGCAGTTGCGTCAGGACGAGCATGGGCAGGTGTTCGCAGAACTCCTCGGCCAGGTCCGCTTCGCCCCGCTCGGCGAAGCCGTCGATCAGCTGGTGCGTGAAGCGGGTGATGTGCCGTCGGATGCCGCGGCGGTTGAAGCGCTCCAGACTGTCGGTGACCGCCTGGCGCAGCCGGGCGCGCTCCTCACCGTCCAGGAACAGGCAGACCGGTTGCCAGGCGATCATCGGCAGCAGCGGGGAGTCCGGCGGCACCCGCCCCTCCTGGAACCAGCGCCAGATGCGGGAGTCGCGGCTGAACCGGGCGGGCGTCCCGGCGACCTCCAGGATCTCGCGGTATCCGAGGACGAGCCAGGCCGGGAGGTCGCCGTCCAGCAGTACGGGCGCGACCGACCCGTGCCGGGCGCGCAGGCGCTCGTACAGGCCCATGGGGTCCTCGGCCGCCTCGGGGCCGAAGAGCCGTGCCAGTCCGTCCGTGGTGCCGAACCGGGCGTGTGCCGGGCACTCCGGAGGCGGGGTGGATGCCCACGCGGTGCGGGGCTGTTCGGGGAAGGAGGAGGTCACCGTCGCTCCGGGGTCGTGGTGGTGAGGGCGTGCAGGTAGCGCATGAGGGTCAGCAGGCCGTCGCGGCTGGAGACGCGTTCGCGGGCGTCGCAATCGATCACCGGCACCCCGTCGGGGATGTCCAGCGCCTCCCGCAGCTCGGACGCCGGGTAGGAGGGGGCGTCCGGGAAGGCGTTGATGGCGACGATGAAGGGCACGCCGCGCTCTTCGAGCCGGCCCATCACGTCGAAGCTGTCCTCCAGCCGCCGGGTGTCGATCAGGACCACGGCGCCCAGCGCTCCTTCGAAGAGCCCGTTCCACAGGAACCAGAACCGCTGCTGACCCGGGGTGCCGAAGACATAGAGCACCAGCTCGTCGCTGAGGGTGATCCGGCCGAAGTCCATCGCCACGGTGGTCTCGTTCTTGCGCTCGACACCGGCGATGTCGTCCACCCCGGCCCCGGCCTGGGTCATGATCTCCTCGGTCGTGAGCGGCTTGATCTCGCTGACCGAGCCGACCAGGGTGGTCTTCCCGACCCCGAAGCCGCCGACGATCACCACCTTGACGGCTGTGGTGACCGAGGCCGGCAGGATGTCCTCGCTCCGCGGGCCGACGACGGGTTCAGAGATTCTGTAGTCCATGCATCACCGCCTCCAAAAGTTCTACGTCGGGCAGCGACTGGGTCAGGACCGATGCCCGGGCTTCGACATGGCCGCTCGCCAAGAGGTCGGTGAGCAGCAGAGTGATCACGGAGACCGGCAGGTGGAGGTACGCGGAGATCTCGGCGACGGACAGCGGGTAGTCGCATATGCGGATGATGGCGGCGAGTTCGGGCTGCGTGCCGGGGCCGGCCTCGCCGCGGCTGACGATCAGCGTGACCATGTCCAGGGCCGAGCGCCGGTCTGGCAGGTTCCGGCCGGACGTGATGACGTAGAGCCGCTCGGGGCCGCCCTCTTCCCAGGACCGCTGCTCTTCCTGCTCCGGACCGCTCATGGGACCTGCCGGTCGGCCCGCGGCGGGGTGGTCAGGTGCTGACCGATCCGGGCGACCAGGTCGCGCATCCGCTGCCCCATGAGGCCGGCGTCCACGTCGTCGTCGGCCAGCACCGCGAGATAGGCTCCCGCGCCGGCCGCCATCAGGTAGAAGAAGCCGCCGTCGACCTCGACGACGACCAGTTTCATCCGGCCGTCGCCCTGCGGGAACTCCCCGGCGATGGCCGCCGACAGGCTCTGCAGACCGGCGCAGGCGGCGGCGAGGCGGTCGGCGGTGTCGTTGTCCGCGCCGTACTGCGCCATGCACAGGCCGTCCGAGGACAGCACCACGACGTTACGGGTCTGCGGAACGCTGGACGACAGTTCCTCCAGCATCCAGTCCATGTTGAGCCGCTGCTTTGTCGCCACTTGCTCACTCATCCTTACTCGCTGGCTCGCTACTTGCTGGCTCAGTCACTGCTCGGCCTCCGCATCGCCCGGGCCGTCGGGACGGGGCGCCGACGAGCCGGCCGAGGAGGCTCCGGAGGCACCGTCGAGGAAGGCGGACATCCACAGTCCGGCCGGCGGGGACTGGTTCGCCGGCGCCGACGGGCGCGGGTCGGTGGCGGAGCGGGCCGCCTGCTGCGACCGCGCGGAGGGAACCACGGCGCGGCGCCGCCTGCGCTGCGGGAGCCCGTTGGCGGTGCGCGGGGCGTCGGCGGAAGCCGGTTCCTCGGCGGTCGCTTCGGCCCGGTGCTTGGGGCCGCTGGGGCGGCGGGGCGGCGGCAGGCTGGGAGCCTTGGCCAGAGCGCCGCCGGGCACCGGGGTCACGGTGACCAGCTCGGGCGGTACGACCAGGACGACGCGCACGCCGCCGTACGCGGACACGCGCAGGGAGACCTTGAAGTGGTTCGTGTGGGACAGCCGGCCGACCACCGCCAGGCCGAGTCGCGGCGACTCGCCCAGGTCGTCGAGGTCCAGTCCGCCGGCCGCGTTCTGGGCCAGGGCCCGCTCGGCGCGGACCCGGGCCTCGTCGGTCAGGCCGAGTCCGGCGTCCTCGATCTCGACGGCCACCCCGGACTGGACCTCGGTCGCGGTCAGGTGGACGCGGGTCTGCGGCGGTGAATAGCGGGTGGCGTTGTCCAGGAGCTCGGCCATGGCGTGGATCAGGGGTTCGGCGGCGCGGCCGAGGATTCCGACGTCGGCGACCGAGTGCAGGTCGACGCGCTGGTAATCGGTGATCCGGGACATCGCCCCGCGCAACACGTTGAACAGCGGGATGTCCTTCTGCCACTGGCGCCCCGGCCGGGCGCCGCCGAGGACGGCGATGCTGTCCGCCAGCCGGCCGATCAGCGCGGTCCGGTGGTCGAGGTGGAGCAGATCGCCGAAGACCTGCGGGTCCTGGCCGTGCCGGTCCTCCATCTCGCGGAGTTCCAGGGCCTGTTGGTGCACGATGGCCTGGACCCGCCGGGCGATGTTGACGAAGGCCCGCTGGGCGGAGTCACGCAGGTCCTCCTCGGCCTCCACGGCCTGCAGGACGTAGCGCAGCACCGCGTGGTGCGCGGTTTCGAACCGGGGGCTCACACGGGACGTACGGCCGGTGCTGCGCAGTACGTCCTCGACCGGCATGCCCTGCTGGAGCCGGGCCATGGCCGCGGGCAGGATCTCCTTGGCCATCCGTACCGTCTCGGTCTCCTGCTCGGCCAACTGCCGTTGTAGCGCGGCCTCTCGCGCGGCGTACTGCCTGCGCAGCTCATCGATCGCGCGGCCCCGGCGCGCCGCATTCCCGGCCGTGACGGTCACCGCCGCGGTCGCGAGGACACCGATCCAGACGGCGTGGGCGCGGGCCGTCGACGGCAGCAACGGCACCGCCACGGCCACGCATATGGCCAGGAGCACGGGGGGCACCCACATCGCGGTGGAGGCCGGCCCCGGCCTTCCGGGTGACGCATCAGCACGAACCATCGGCATCCTCAGAGCACTAAGGGGAGGGACAAGACGTCATACGGAAATGCATGGACGCCAAAAGGCAGCGAATGCGCGAGGGGCGGCCGTTGGTCCGCACACACCGATCAATTGCCGCAGTACACGCCAGGCTGACGTGCCACGCGCGAAGCCGGGTTCCAGGACGCCCGGCCCCTTCGCGCGGCGGCGACATCCGACAGCCGTCGGCGACGTGCCGTAGCCGTCTCAACTCGCTGCGCGGCAGTGAGCATAGCGGGGCCGGAATGACTCCGCGGGGCATGTGCATATAACACCTGAATGTACTCACGTACGAAAATCAGAAGAATCGTTTCGCGTTCGCCATGCACCGGAAGCGACGAGGGCGTCAACGGGAAGAGTGCCGATGTGCGAGGCGAATGCCCTTAATCAGCTGCGGGATCAGATCACCACGAGGCCGGCCCTGCCGCGCCTCGGCATATGCCACGCCCCAAGTCGGCAGATGGTGACCGATACCCATCGGGACGGCGGACCGCACAGAAGATCTCCGCGCCGCCCCGCCTTACCCTCACCATAAGCCCCCAGCGCACCGACGGAGGAAGCCTGTGCCACCATCGCGATCGCCCCTTTCCCGCCGTGCTCTCCTAGGCGCGGCGGCGCTGGTGCCGCTGGCCGGGTGCGCGAGCGGCGGGAGCGCCACTCCCGCACCCGCCACCGGCTCTCCTTCCGGGGCCACGGGGGCACGACAACACCGTTTCCTGGCCGAGTTGGAGCGGGAGTACGGTGCGCGGCTGGGTGTGTACGCGCTTGCCACCGGTACGGGTCGTACCGTGGCGCACCGGGCGGATGAACGGTTCGCCTTCTGCTCCACGTTCAAAGGGCTGGCGGCCGCGGCGGTGCTGCGGGGCAACCCGCTGTCGCATCTGGACACGGTCGTCCCGTACACCGAAGACGACCTGATGAAGCACTCCCCCATCACCCGGAAGCACGTTTCGACGGGACTGACGATGCGCCGGCTGTGCGATGCGGCGGTCCGCCACAGCGACGGAACAGCCGGAAATCTGCTGCTCCGCGACCTCGGCGGACCGGGAAAACTGACGGAGTTCGCCCGCGGCCTCGGCGACACGGTCACCCGGATGGACCGGACCGAACCGGCGATCACGGAAGCCACCCCGGGTGACCCGCGCGACACCACCTCTCCGCGCGCATTCGGCACCGATTACCGAAAGATCGTGCTGGGGAACGTACTCCCGGCCGCCAAGCGCGCTTTCCTCCGCGATCTGCTGGTACGGAACGCTACCGGCGCGCAGCGTATTCGGGCCGGCGTGCCGCGGGGATGGGCCGTGGCCGACAAGACCGGGACGGGCGATTACGGCACGCTCAACGACATCGCCGTCGTGTGGCCGCCGAAATCCGTGCCGCCGCTCGTCATCTCGGTCATGTCCAGCAAACCGACGAAGGACGCCGCATACGACCAGAGCCTTCTTGCCCGGGCTGCCGGATATGTGGTGGCCACGCTCACGTGATACGTGCGGTACACGCGATACGTACGGCGCGTGCGTCCTGTGGCTAGGAGTGGAAGCGGGTGGTCTCCTGCAGTTCGGCGCGGGGGACGGTGATGTTGTTGATGGGGGCGGAGGGGTCCGCGTAGCCGAAGGAAATGCCGAACAGCAGCTTGTTGGGACCGGCGCCACCGGTGCCACCGGTGCCACCGGTGCCACCGGTGCCACCGGTGCCACCGGTGCCACCGGTGCCGTTCATACCCAATGACTCGCGGACGGTGTCGGCGTAGAAGCTCAGGAGTCCTTGCGGGCAACTGGCGATGCCGTACGCCGTCATGGCCAGCAGCAGCGTCTGCCCGTACATGCCCAGATCGGCGGCCATGCGCTCTTCGGCGTTGGGCGGCAGGAACAGCAACGCCACATGCGGAGCACCGTAGAAATTCAGACTTTCGGCGTGGAAAGCCTCGCGCTGTTCATGGTCGTCGCGACCGATACCGAGAGCGCCGTACATCGCCGCGCCCGCCTCGTGGCGCCGCTGCGCGTACGTGCCGGTGTACAGGTCGTCGCGGTACGGGAAGTCCAGTGACATGCGCCTGTCGGTGTGCGCGGCGATCAGGTCCGCGCCCAGCCGGTCCCTGGCCGCGCCGCTGACCACTTCGACGTGCCAGGGCTGCGTGTTGGAGTTGGAGGGGGCCGCGCCCGCGAGGGCGAAGACGGCGCGCATGGTGTCTTCGGGCACCGGTTCGCGGGTGAATGCGCGGGTCGCCCTGCGGGCGCGTATCAGCTGTTCGGCGTGGCCGGGCGAATGGCCCGGCGAACGGGTGGCGGTACTCACGGCTTCTCCGGATCGAGGAAGGAGTTGATGAGGCGGTCGGCAGCTTCTGTCAGCGCGTCGGCGGATTTCTCGGCCTCATAGATCTGGGTGGTGACGCTGGCGCCCTCCACCAGCATCTGGAGCATGTACCCCAGGGTTCGGTGGTCGCGTACGGGGAGTTGCGAGACGAGGTCCGTCAGCAGCTCCAGGTACGCGGCCTTCAGCTCGTCGACGGCGACGCGTACCGGGTGGGTACGGTCGGGGAATTCGACGGAGGCGTTCACCAGAGCGCAGCCGCGGTACCCGGGCTCCCGTATCTGGTCGGCGATATCGGCGATGACGTGCCGCAGTTGCGCCAGCGGGTCGTCCGGGCAGGCTGCGCGTGCCGTCTCCAGCCAGACGCGAGGGGGCACCGCCTTGGCTTTCACATAAGCCAGTGCGAGGCCGTCCTTGGACTCGAAGTTGCGGTAGATGCTCGGCTTTCCGACGCCCGAGCGTTCCGCGATCTCGGCCACCCCCGCCGAACGGATTCCTTCCCGGTAGAAAAGGTCGCACGCGGTCTCCCAAACGCGCTGACCGGCCGGCGAGTGCCGCTGTTGTTCCTCTGTCATCGGGTCTCCGGTTCGCGGTCGACGCCATGGTGCGTACCGATCGGTACGCGCTGACCTTCAGAAGGGTACCGATCGGTACGCAGGGCGTCAATCAGCGGACGCGGAGCAAGGAAACAAGGAGGGGAGGCCGACCGGGGATGCCCCGGGCCGCGGTGGTCAGCCGGAACCCGCGGTGAGTTGGGTGAGGTCGACCGCGTCGGCACCGGGGTTCGGTGCGGGGACGAGGAGACAGACACCGGCTACGGCCGCGAGCGCGGCGGCCAGGCAGGCCGCGCCCGTACGGCCCCTGGCCCAGCGGGCCTTGAACCGTACGGGATCCTCCACCAGCACCTTGGACAGCCACCCGGCGGCCAGGGACACCGCGAGGAGGACCGCCGTACGGGACCAGCCGCCGAATCCGAGGACCTCCTCGGAGAGGAGCAGATAGACCGGCCAGTGCCAGAGGTAGAAGCTGTAGGAGACGGCGCCCAATGACCGTAGCGGCCCGCTCCCCAGGACGCGGCCGACGGGACCGGCCGGGGCGTGTGCGAGCAGGGCGATGAGCAGGGCGGCGGCCAGGGCGTGGAGGAAGAGGCCGCCTTGGAAGAGGAAAGGTGCGTTCGGCCCGTCGGTCAGGAACCAGTACGCGCCGAGGGTGCACACCAGGACGGCGCAGAGCCCGTCGGCCAGTCGGCCGGGCACCCTCGACAGCAGACGGCGGGCCGGGTCGGTCGCCATCAGGGCGCCCAGCAGCAGCGAGAAGGCGCGGGTGTCGGTGCCCTCGTACACACGCGTGGTGTCCGGACCGTACGCCAGAACCACCATGGCCACGAGGGACAGGACGGCACCGGCCGCGGCGGTCACGGGCACGAGGCGGCGCGTGGCACGCCTCCTGGCGAGAAGGGCGACCACCGCCGGCCAGACGACGTAGAACTGCCACTCGACCCCGATGCTCCACAGGTGACTGAAGACGCGGGTGTCACCGTCGTTCCAGTAACCGACCTGCTCGCTGATGAAGTGCCAGTTCGTCGCCTGGAGCGCGGCCCACGGGCCGTCCTCCAGGGCGAAGCTCAGCAGGTACGGCGGCCCGGCCGTCCAGACGAGGAGCAGCACGCCGGCGAGCAGTACGGTCAGCGCGGGCAGCAGGCGGCGAGCCCGGCGTTCCCAGAAGGCAGTGAGGGCGACCGTACCGTTCCGGTTCGCGGCCTCCTTGAGCAGCAGGCCGGTGATGAGGAAGCCGGACAGGACGAAGAAGAGGTCCACGCCGAGGAAGCCGCCGCTGAAGTGACCGGCGTGGAAGAACAGCACACCCAGGACGGCGAGACCGCGCAGGCCGTCCAGGGGGGCGATGTGCGAGGTGGCCGCGCGGGGGCGGCCGTGGCGGCGGGAGGGGCGTCGGGGAAGCCGTGCGGGAGGCCGTCGGGAAGGCAGGGCGGTCGCAGACGTCGGCATGTACGGGTCCTGACGAGGGCGGTGAGGAGGGTGGGACGGGCGGCCGCCACCCGAGCCGGGAGGCGGCCGAAGGAGTACGGGCTCACCCGCACTTCAGCTGGCCGTAGACCTTGTCTCCGGTCCACGGGCCCTTCGCCCACCGGTCCGCCGGGGCGGGTGTGAAGGCGTAGTGCTTGCTGAGTTGCTGCCCGAACCAGTTGGCGAAGGCCGCCGAACCCTGCTGGCAGGAGTGGATGCCGTCCTTGCTCCGCTGAGCCTCGGCCGCGGCGCTGTCGGTGCCCCAGAGGGCGGAAGCGTCGAGGAAGCGGGCCTGGCCCGCACTCTTCTTCACCGCCTCCTGGGCCGCCTTCGGCGCCGAGGTGATGGCGGCCTCGTGGCCCTTGTAGAACGCGTCGACCTTGAACGGCGGGGCGGAGACGATGACGAGTTCGGCGCCCGCGTCCTTGGCGACCTTCGCGAGGCGCTCGTAGGAGCTGCTCTGCTGGGCGGGCGTCCCCCAGTCGTAGGTGGTGACCTGGTAGGCGATGACATCCGGGTGGAAGGACCCGACCGCCTTGGACAGGTCCTTGAAGGTGCCGTCGGCGAACTCGGCGGTGGGGCCGTCGCCCTTGACCACCGTGCCGCCGCCCGCGGAAGCGATGGACGTGAACTCCACTCCGCCGGCCTTCAGGGCGGCGCCCAGCGCCGGGGCCTCCGCCCCGGCGATGGAGTCGCCCATCCACAGCAGTTTCGACAGGTGCTTCCCGTCCTTGTCACCCGCGGACGACGCGGCGGCTCCATCAGCGCTGCCGGACGTCGAGCTGCCGCAGCCGGTGAGGGCCAGGAGGGACGCCCCCGCGACGATCAGGGCCGCGGCGGCCGTGCCCGGGATCTTGCGCCTTCCGGAGCGGCGCGCGGGGGTGGGGGACGCGGTGGGCGTGGTGACGCGCTGCGCGGGGGACGAGGTCTGCTTCATGTGCTTGCTGTGCATGCTTCGAGACAAACACGGTGCCCGGGCGGTGCGGCCGCTTGTCATCCGCCGCTCACATACCGCGGGAATCCCCGTCACACGGCGCTCACACAGCGACCGCATGACGGGCCGGAGCGCGCGCCTCGCGTACGAGCCGGGCCGCGCGCCCCGTGTACGGGGGCGCCGCGACGGGCGCGCTCACCCCGTACGGCAAACGGTCCGCCGGGCGGTCGCGTACCCCAAGGACGACCGCCCGACGGAACCGGCTCACTCGCCCTCCCCCGCCTTCCGGCAAGCCCGGAACACCCGCGTCGCCAGAAAGCCCGTCACGGGGGCCGCCACGGCGAGCGCGAGGACCACGAGCACCAGAGTCTGGATCACGGTCTGGATCGGCCGCCGTACGCGCCGGTGATCAGCGCGTGGCTCCCGACGCATCGCGTTCGGCCGCGCGCTGGGCCAGTTCTGCCCAGTTGTCCGCGTACGCGCGGGCCAGTTGGGCGACGGTCTGCCGGTGGTTCAGCGGCAGGCCGGCCGTGATCTCCTCCCACTTCTGCGGGCTGACGGTGTGGATGCCGAGCAGGCGCAGCAGGGTGCGGCCGGTGTTGCTGTAGCGCAGGGCCGGGTCGCCCTTGAGGCGGTTCACCACGCGGCGCCGGTCCGCCACGGGCATCCGGGGGCGGGCGGGCGCGCCGCCGTCCTTCGAGCGTTTGCCGACGAGGCTGACGGGACTGACAGGGCTGTCAGGGCTGGCAGGGCTGGCAGGGCTGCTGATGTCCTGTCCCTGTTGCCCACCGCTCCTGCCGCGTGCACCGTACGCGGCCGGCAGGGGTTTCTCCCCCCGGCGGATCCGGTTGCGTACGTCCCGCGCGGTCTCCGGTGAGATTCCGGTCCGCTGTGCGATCTGCCGGAGCGAGAGGTCCGGGTTGTCGGCGATGAGTTCGCCGGCCAGCCTGCGGCCTTCGGCGCCGTCGAGCGGGCGGAAGCGGCCGTCCTGCCCGACGCGGCGTTCGGCCGCCGCGTCGGCCGGCATCCGCCGGCGGACCTTGGCCACCGTCGCCGGGGCCACGCCGGTGATCGAGGCGATCATCCGGTTCGACCAGACGGGGTGCGAGGCGATGATGCGCTCGGCCGCGCGCTTCCGGTCCGCCTTGGTCAGGGGCAGCCCGTGGGAGGTGTTGGACTCGACGGCGAGCACGAAGGCGTCCGCGTCGTCGCCGTCGAAGAAGCGTACGGGGATGGTGTGCCGGCCGCGCCGCTCGGCCGCGCGCAACCGGTGTACGCCGTCGATGACCCGGAGCGTGTCGCGGTGGACGACGATGGGTGGCAGCGGTGCGTCGGCGACCGCCAACAGGTCGATGTGTTCCTGGTTCTCCCCCGAAATCCTCGGCGAATCGCTGACCGACAAGGAACTTGTCTCGACGTCGACGACCGTGTGCAGGTCGACCTGTGACTGTCCGGGTTCCACGTGCCCCTCCTCGGTCCGCGTTCGCGGCCGGCGGTGCCGTACCGTTTCTGCCCTTGCTGCCGCGGGCGGCGCAAGGGCGGAGAGCGAGCACGGTTCCGGGCCGACGCAGCACTTTCCCGTTGCGTGCGTTTTCCCGTTGCGTGTGCTTTTCCGTGGCGTGTGCTTTCCCGTTGCGTGCGCACTCCCGTTCCGGCGCCCGCTCGGCGCGGCGGACCGGTGCCCCGGCGGCCCGTCCCCAAGCCGCCGGTCCGCCGCCGCGCCGCCACAGCCGGGTCGTTCCGGGTGGCCGTGGTCGTACGGCATCTCCGGCCCGGCCGGAACACGGCCGGTTTCCCGTGCCGGGCGTCCGTGGCTCGAAGGCGCCGTCGTGCTGCTGATGCTGAGGCGGCGCGCCGGAGCGGGGAAGGGGGCTTTTGTCCAGGACTTGTCCAGCACTTGTCCGGCCTGCTCAGAGCGGGGGACGGCCCTTCTTCCGGACAATTTCCGGCTACTTGTCCGTGAGGAAATGCCCTGAAATTCTTACGTGGTGGCCGTACGGGGTGAGGGGCCCGGGCCGGCCTCCTCACCCGTACGGTTTCTTCTGCTGCTCAGCTCCGCGCGCCGAACACCTGCGTCCACGTCGGACCGCCGGACGTGTCGTGGGTGCCTATGCCTATTTCCTTGAAGTCGCAGTTGAGGATGTTCGCCCGGTGGCCGGGACTGTTCATCCAGCTCTTCATCACCTCGTCGGCGGACCGCTGCCCCCTGGCGATGTTCTCGCCGTAGGTGCTCCACCGGTAACCGGCGGCGGTGATGCGGTCACCGGGGTCCTTGCCGTCCGGGCTGGTGTGGTCGAAATAGTTCCGCGCGTTCATGTCCTGGGAATGGCGCCGGGCCGCGGTGGCGAGCTGTTCATTGGCGCGGACGGGTGCACAGCCCTGTTTGGCGCGCTCGGCGTTGACCAGGGAGGTGACCTGCTGGGCGAAGCCCGACCCGCTGCCCGCGGCACCGGACGCCGGGACGGGGGCGGCGGAGGACGGGCGCGGCGCGGGGGTGGCCGGCTCGGAGGGAGTGTGCTTCTTGCGCGGGGTGTGCGGCTCCTTGGAAGGGGATGGGGACGACGGGGTGGGGCTCGGGCTGTGGGCGGCGGTCTTGGAGGGCGAAGGGGCGGGTTTCGTCGCCGGGGGCGTGGCCAGGGGTGCCGACTGGGGTTCCGTGGCGGCCCGTGCGGTGCCGGGTTCGTCGTCCGGACCGGAGATGATCAGCGGCAGCGCGCCGCCGACCGTGGCGAGAGCGGCGGCGGCCACGGCCGCCGCGGTGACGGCACGGCGGCGGCGGACCCGGCGGCTCTCGCGCAGCGCGTCACGGAGCTGGGCGCGTCCGCCGGCGGCCGGAGAGGAAGCCGTGCCGCCTGCCATCGCGGGCACGGCGGGCTGCTGGGTGGTGGCGGCCGCGAGGACCGGGTTCTCCATGGTGTCCGGTGCGAGGGCGGCGGCGAGCGGCACCAGCGCCAGGCCGACGAGCAGCCGGTCGGCGGGCACCAGTCCGGACGAGAAGGAGGAGCAGACGGTGCACTCGCGGGCGTGCCGCGCGATGCGCTTGCGCCACAGTGCGGAGGGCACTCCGTCCCACTGTTCGACGACCGTGTCCAACAGGACGCACCGCGGCGTGGCGGACAGCGCGCGCACCACCACGCGGGAGGCTTCGAGCTGGGACTTCATCCGCTGTACCCGTACGGCCGTGTGCTGGGGTGTCAGCTCCATCGCGGCGGCGACCTCCGCCCGGGTCAGCTCGCCGGCCGCCTCCAGCCACCACAGGGACAGCAGCGCGCGGTCGCCCTCGTCGAGCCAGCGGGTGGCTTCGGCGACCTCCCGGCGCTGCCCGGACAGGCCGAGGCGGACGATGGTCAGTCCGACGAAGTCGGCACGGGGGTCGGGGACGTCGTACGCGTCGTCCAGGCCGCCGTTGACGGGTGCGGCCTGGTCCTGCCGCCAGTGCGCCCGTATCTGGTTCATCGTGATGGCCACCAGCCAGGACCGGTAGCTGCCGGGGTCACGGAGGTCGCCGAGGCTGCCGAGGGCCCGGAGCATCGTCTCCTGCGCCACGTCGTCCACGTCCGCGTGGCCGTGCAGCGCGCGCCCCACGATGTTGTACACCAGGGGCATGGACGCGGCGACGAGCTGGTCCCTGGCCTGCCCGTCGCCCGCCTGCGCGGCCGCAATCACCGCAGGGTCGAGTTCGCTGCTCACGCTCTGTCCACTCTCTTTCGGTTCGGGCTTGTTCCGTCCCACACACAGGAGATGCTGCGGGGACGGAGCCGATAACAGAAATCGAGCAATCGTCCGTCAGATGCGTACGGCAGGGCGATTCGACGGGGTGGCGGGCGACGGCGGGTGACGCCGTGCGGTCCGCGCCGGGTACGCCGGGAGGGGCGGAGGCCCGGCTGACGCGGGCACACCCAGGGCCCGTGACATGGGCTCGTAGCGGGTCGTTGATGTCACCGGGAAGCACGGTTCACGGGAGACGCCCGGTCGCCCACTCCCGAAATATCGGTGGAAAATCGCCGCCGCATGCATCCTTCGGCGGGACTTGTGCGTCTCACGAGAAAGCCACCTTCTCATGTGGCCGTACTTCAGCGGCATTTGGAGAAAAAACGTTGAAAACTGGCATCAAGGGCGCGCGTCGCCTGTCCGCGACGGCCGTCACCGCCGCGGGGGCCGTCCTGCTGACCGGGGCGTTCGCCGCCCCGGCCCAGGCTGTGGCGGCGTCCCCGGCCACCCCGGCGCAGGCCGCGGCACAGGCCCAGGCGCAGGCGCAGACCGTGGTGAAGGCCGGAGCGCCCAGCACTCCCACGATCACCGCGGCAGGCGGTTTCGTGATGAACAACGGCAACGGCAGGACCGCCTTCGCCAAGGCGGCGGACAGCCGCCGTTCCATGGGCTCCACCACCAAGATCATGACGGCTCAGGTGGTGCTGTCCCAGAAGAATCTCAACCTGGACACCAAGGTCACGGTCGACAAGGCGTACAGCGACTACATCGTCGCCAAGACCGCTTCGTCGGCCCGGCTCATCGTCGGGGACAAGGTCACCGTCCGCCAGCTGCTGTACGGGCTGATGCTCCCGTCCGGCTGCGACGCGGCGTACGCGCTGGCCGACAAGTTCGGCAGCGGGTCGACGCGGGCGGCGCGGGTGAAGTCGTTCATCGGCCAGATGAACACCGCGGCCAAGAACCTCGGCCTGAAGAACACGCACTTCGACTCGTTCGACGGCATCGGCAACGGTGCGAACTACTCGACACCGCGTGATCTGACGAAGCTGGCCTCCAGCGCGATGAAGAACGCCACGTTCCGCACGGTGGTGGGCACGAAGTCCACCCAGCAGAAGGTCACGACGAAGAGCGGCGGCTACCGCTACATGTCGTGGACCAACACCAACAACCTGCTCGGCAGCTACGCCGGCACCATCGGCGTCAAGACGGGCTCGGGCCCGGAGGCCAAGTACTGCCTGGTCTTCGCCGCCACCCGGAACGGCAAGACGGTCATCGGTACGGTCCTCGCCTCCTCCTCGGCGGCCAACCGCACCACCGACGCGAAGAAGCTGCTGGACTACGGCTTCAAGGTCTGACGCATGGAGCGGGCCCGCCCACGGCATCCGGCCGCGGGCGGGCCCTTTTCCTTGCCGTTCTCCAGGACCGTACCGGGACGAAGCTCCCTGCCCCTCCAGCGTCCTCCCGTAGTGGGGCTGCCCCCAGGCCGGACCCGGGGGACGGCCGCATTCTGTGCACCGCGGCGCAGTTCTAGCCTCCTTGCCCATGACCAACTCCTTACCGGCGCTTCCCCTCCCGCCTCCGGCTCCGCGCCGCCGCGGGCTCCTGGTCTTCCTCGCCGTGGCGTACCTGGGTATGTGGGCGGCCATGACGCCCCTCCTGGTCACGGGTTTCCGGCGGGAGAGCGCACGGTCGGTGACCGGTGCGCTGGAGGAGGTCTGCATCTCGGCCGCGATGTTCGCGCCGGCGCTGGCCGCGTTCCTCGTGGTGCGGTACGTGGAGCGCGCCGGCCGGGTCCGGGACGTCCTCGCCCTGCGGTGGCCCCGGCCGTACGGCCGCACCGCCCGCTCCTGCCTGCTGGCCCTCGCCGTCCCGGCGGCGCTGACCGCCGTCGCGCTCGGCGTCGGTGCGGTGGCCGGCCGCTATCCCTTCGGGGTGCGCTGGGACGGGCTCGGGTCCTGGGCGACCGCCATGCTGCTCCAGATGCTCATCTCCCTGCCGCTGTTCTTCGGCGAGGAGATCGGCTGGCAGGGCTACCTCTTCCCCCGCCTGGCCCGGGACGGCAAGGGACCGCGCCTGGTTTGGGCGTACGTGGGCACCGGCACCGCCTTCGCGCTGTGGCACCTGCCCACGCTGCTGATGGGCGGGCAGTATCCCGGCCGGCCCTGGTACGTGTCCGTACCCGCCATGGTGATCAGCTGCACGCTCGTCCTGCCGGTCTTCACCTGGCTGCGGCTGCGCTCCGGGTCGGTGGTGCCCGCGGTCCTCGGGCACACCTTCGTGAGCACGGCCGGCGTGGGCATGGTGAAGGTGTTCGCCGCACCGGACGCTGCCCTGGATCCTGTGCACATGGGGCTGACCGGCTGGCCCGGCTGGCTCGTCATGGCCGCCTTCGTCACCTTCCTCGCGCTGACCGGACGGCTCCGGCCGTCCGCTCACGCGCGGGAGGCCGGCGGACCGGAGTGGGGCGGGAGTGCGGTGCGGGAAGCCGGCCCGGGGAGGTACGGGGGCCCGGGGCGCGCCGGCGTCCGGCGGGGCGCCGCCCGTACCCGGGTGCCGGAGCCGCCGTACCCCGGCGAGTAGGCTCCGTGCGATGGAGATCTTCCACCTGCGCTACTTCGTGGCGGTCGCCGAGCACCTGAGCTTCTCCCAGGCCGCCCGCCACCTGCACATGGCGACCTCGCCCCTGAGCCAGCGGGTGCGGGATCTCGAACGCGAACTCGGCCAGAAGCTCTTCGACCGCGACTCCCATCATGTGGCCCTCTCCCCCGCCGGACGGACGCTGCTGCCGATCGCGAAGGACGTACTGGGCCGGTTCGACGACATCCCCTGGCGGCTGCGGCGCGAGATAGGGCCCGAGCGACGCGCCGTCTACGTGGGAGTGCCGCCCGCGCTGCATCCGCGGATGCGGGAGCGTCTGACGCGGCTGGAGGAACGCTGCGCCGAGGAATTCGACGTCAAGCGCTGGCCCGGCAACAGCGGCAACCTCCTGAACGCGGTGCAGCGCGGCGACCTCGCCATGGCCCTGGTCCACCTGCCCGTGCACGCCGAGGGCATCGAGGTGGTGGAGCTGCTGCACGAGCCGCTGGGCGCGGTGCTGCCGGCCGCCGATTTCCACGGGCGTACCTCGGTGGCCCTGAGCGAGCTGACCGATTACACGTACGTGTGTTCCGCCCCCGGCACCCTGCCGACCTATTTCGAGCAGATCAGAGTACGCCTGAAAGCCGCGGGCATTCACAAGGAGATCACCCTCAATATCGGCGATTACGCGAGTGTCGCGGAAATGGTGGCGAACGGCTCGACTTTCGGCATCACCTTGCTGGAGCGCGAGAACAACGCGAACACGTACGGAAACAACGCGAATGTGGTGCTGCCGTTCGCGGATTTCTCCCCGTCGCTGGCGACCGGTCTGATCTGGCGGCGCGACCGGGGCGAGCCGGACGGTGACCTGCATGTTCTGGTGCGCGAAGCGCGGTGTGCGCTGCCGGACGCGGCGGATACGGACTGAGCGGGCCGCCGAGGCGGCAGCGGCCCCGCAAAGGGAATTCCCAATCCTCGGATAAATGACGCGAAGAACGGCGTGACCACTGTGGTCACGCCGTTCTTCGCGTATCGGTGTCACCCATCGATTGAGCACACCCTCCCCACAGGACTAGCGTTTTCGGTGGACGAAGGAACGCGGCACACACCGCAATCCCCGCCCCTTTTCCTGTCCCGGAGCTTTTCGACCTGGAGTGGTGATGGCACCCGTAACACCCACGGAAGAAACCGCGGCGCGCCCCGGCGCCGACGAGGACGGCAGCGCCAACGGCACCGCGGGCCGGCCCGCCGGGCCGCTCGCCGGGGTCCGCGTCATCGACATGGCCACCGTCGTGATGGGCCCGTACGCCGCCCAGATCCTCGGCGACCTCGGCGCCGACGTCATCAAGATCGAGTCCCCGAACGACACCGTGCGCGTCGGCACCCTGCACCGTACGCCCGGCATGACGCCGCTGAACCTCAACGTCAACCGCAACAAGCGCAGCGTCACGCTCAACCTCAAGGACGACACCGACCGCGGCCACGCCCTGGAGCTGATCGGCACGGCCGACATCCTCATCACCAACATGCGCATCGGCGCGCTGCGCCGGCTGGGCATGGACTACGACAGTCTCGCCGCCGCCCACCCGCACCTCGTCTACGCGCACGCCCAGGGCTTCCGGCCGGACTCCGACCGGGCGCAGCTGGCCGCGTACGACGAGACGGTCCAGGCGGCCTCCGGACTGCTGGACCTGGCGCAGCGCGCGGGTGACGTGGGCGCTCCGGTGGTGCTGCCGAGCATCTTCGCCGACAAGGTCGCCGCGCTGTCGATCGTGTACGCGACGCTGGCCGCCCTCGTGCACCAGCGGGCGACCGGCCAGGGGCAGCACGTCGAGGTGCCGATGGTGGACACACTGCTGGCGTTCAACCTGGTCGAGCACCTGCAAGGGGCCATCTACGAGCCGCCGATGGGACCGACCGGCTTCCCGCTGTCCATGAACAAGGGGCACCGGGCGCGGCCCACCAAGGACGGCCTCGCGATGATCATTCCGTACGGCCCGCAGAACTTCCGTGACCTGTTCGCGGCCGCCGGCCGGGCCGACCTCGCCGCGGACCCGCGCGTCAACGGTGAGTTCATCGACTCCGTACGCGACGGCGAGGCGCTGGCCGAACTGCTGGAGACGGTGACGCCGGAGCTGACCACGGCCGAGTGGATGGAGGTGTGCACCAAGCACAGCATCCCCGTCGGACCGGTGCTGCGGCTCGACGAGGCGCCCGACGACCCGTACGTCCGCGAGGGCCACCTGATGGATGTGGCCGAGCACCCCAGCGAGGGCGCCTACCGCGTGGTCGGCGTGCCGCTGGCCTTCTCCGCCACGCCCGCCTCCGTACGCCGGCACGCGCCGCTGCCCGGCCAGCACACGGAGGAAGTCCTCGCCGAACTGGCCCGCGCCGCGAACCCCACCACCACGACGGCGCCCCGGTCCGCGCGGTCCGACGACACCGAGAAGGAGGAACAGCGATGAGCACCCCGGTCTCCCCGGACTCCGCAGCGGGCGACGAGCCGGTCCAGGTACGGTACGAGCCGCTGGGCACGGGCGACGAAGACGCCGGCAGCGCACTCGTCGTCACCGTCAACCGGCCCCGGGCCCGTAACGCCGTGGACGCGGCGGTCGCCGAGGGCATCGCGGCCGCCGTGGACACCCTGGAGTCCGACCCCGCCCTCCGGGTGGGTGTCCTCACCGGTGCGGGCGGCACGTTCAGCGCCGGGATGGATCTCAAGGCGGCGGCCCGCGGCGAGCGCGTGAACATTCCCGGCAAGGGATTCGCCGGGCTCGTCGAAGCCCGTACCACCAAGCCGCTGATCGCGGCGGTCGAGGGCTTCGCCATGGGCGGCGGCTTCGAGCTGGCCCTCGCCTGCGACCTGGTGGTCGCGGCGGACGGCGCGCGGTTCGCGCTCCCCGAGGTCAAGCGCGGCCTGATCGCCGGAGGCGGCGGCGTGCTGCGGCTGCCCCGGCGCATCCCGTACCACCTCGCGATGGAGCTGCTGCTGACCGGCCGTACCGTCACCGCCGAACGCGCCCACGCGCTCGGCATCGTCAACCAGGTCACCGACGACGGCCGGGCCCTGGCCACCGCGCTGGAACTGGCCGCGGACGTCGCGCGGAACGCGCCGCTGGCGCTGGCCGCCGTGAAGGAGGTCGTCCGCCAGGCGGACGGCGTCCCGGAGCCCGACGCCTTCGCCGCGCAGGCGGCGGCGATCGGCAGGCTGATCCGGTCGGAGGACTTCGCCGAAGGGGTACGGGCCTTCGGCGAGAAGCGGGCGCCCCGCTGGAGCGCGCGATGAACCGCGAACAGATCCTCGGCAGCCTGAACACGCCGCTCACCGCCCCGGCCTACGCCCCCGCCGCCGCCCGCTTCACCGACCGCGAGTACCTCAACATCGTGTACCGCACCGACGCCGAGGCGCTGCGCGCAGTGGTCCCGGAGCCGCTGCGTGTCGACGAGCCGCTGGTGCGGTTCGAGGTCATGAAGATGGGCGACGTGACCGCCTACGGCCCGTACGTCGAGGCCGGTCAGGCCATCCCCGTCCGCCACGGGGACGAGCGCGGCGAATACCTGCACGCGATGTACCTCGACAACTTCCCCGCCACCGCGGCGGGCCGCGAGGTCAGCGCCTACCCGAAGGTGATGGGCTCACCCGCGCTGTACGCCGACCACGCGGCGCTGGTGGGGACGCTGGACTACGGGAGCGTGCGGGTGGCCACCGCGACGATGGGCTACAAACACCGTCCGCTGGACCTCGAAGCGGCCCGCGCGCAGATCACCGTGCCCACCTACATGCTGAAGATCGTGCCGGGCTACGACGGCGCTCCGCGCGTCTGCGAACTGGTACGCACCGAGATCACCGACCTGGTGGTCAAGGAGGCGTACACCGGCCCCGCCCGGCTGCAGCTGTTCGAGCACGTCCTGGCCCCGCTGGCCGACCTGCCCGTACGGGAGGTCGTCTCGGCCAGCCACATCGTCACCGACCTGACGCTGGCCGGCGCCGTACCCGTCCACGACTACCTGACCCACGCCTGAGGAGCACCGTCATGTCCCCCACCCACCGCGACACCGCCTCCCCCGTCAGCACCGTGGCCATCGTCGGAGCGGGCACCATCGGTCTGTCCTGGGCCGCCCTGTTCGCCGCGCACGGCCTGCGCGTGACCGTCACCGATCCACGCCCTGACCTGGACGAAGCCGTGGCCGAGGCGCTGCCGATGCTTGCGGAAGGGCTGCCCGGCTCCGATGCCGAGGAGCTGCGCGGCCGTATCCGTACGACGCACGACCTCGCCGAAGCCGTCGCCGACGCGGACCTCGTGCAGGAGAACGGCCCGGAGAACCTGGAGTTCAAGCAGCGACTGTTCGCCGACATCGCGCGGCACGCCCCCGCCGGGGCCCTGCTGGCCACGTCCAGCTCCGGCATCGTCGCCACCGCCATCGCCGCGCCGCTGCCCGACGGGACCGCCGCCCGGCTGCTGGTCGCGCACCCCTTCAACCCGCCGCATCTCGTCCCGCTGGTGGAGATCGTGCCCGGTGAACGCACCTCCGAGGAGGCCGTCGACGCCGTCACCGCCTTCTACCGGGCGCTGGGCAAGACGCCGGTACGGCTGCACAAGGAGCTGCCCGGGTTCGCGGCCAACCGGCTGCAGGGTGCCATCCTCCAGGAGGCGATGCACCTCGTGCTCACCGGTGTGCTCGACGCCGGTGAGGTGGACACCGTGATGAAGGCGTCGCTGGGCGGCCGGTACGCCACCGTCGGGCCGTTCGAGAGCTTCCACCTCGGCGGTGGCCCCGGCGGCATCCGGCACATGCTGGACCACCTCGGCCCCGGTCTCGTGGAGGGCTGGCAGCGTCTCGGCCACCCGGAACTGGATGCCGCCGCCACTGCCACGGTCGTCGCGCAGACCGAAGCCGCGTACGGGCAGGGCCCCGACGCCTACCGGGAGCGCGCCGCGCTGCGCGACCGCAAGCAGCTCGCCCTCAACGACGTACTCGGCCGGGCCGAGCGCGCCTGAAGCAGGCAGCCGGTACCGGCCCCACACACGAAACACAGCGACAACGAGCACATCCAGGAGCACCCCATGCCCAAGCCCGCCAATCCCACCCCCGACTTCTTCGGTTTCGCCGACCTCCTCGACGACGGCGAGCGCGCCGAGCTCGCCGCGATCCGCGCCTATCTGGAGGCCGAGATCAAGCCGCTGGCCAACGACGCCTGGGACCGGGCGGAGTTCCCCTTCGAGGCGGTCGACAAGATCGCCAAGCTGGGGCTGGCCGGATACCACTACCCCGAGTACGGTGACGGCCGCCCGCGCAGTGAGCTGTTCGCCGGCTTCCTCAACCTGGAACTCAACCGCGTCGACCCGTCCCTGGCGGTGTTCGCCGGGGTGCACAACGGCCTGGCGATGGGCTCCATCCACGGCGGCGGCGACCAGGAGCAGCGTGACCGCTGGCTGCCGGACATGGCCGCGATGCGGAGCATCGGCGCCTTCGCCCTGACCGAGCCGGAGGGTGGCTCGGACGTCGCCGGCGGGATGCGCACCACGGCCCGGCGCGAGGGCGACACATGGGTCCTCAACGGCGCCAAGCGGTGGATCGGCAACGGCACCTTCGCCGACGTGGTCGTGGTCTGGGCGCGCGACACCGCCGACGGCAACGTCAAGGGATTCGTGGTGGAGAAGGGCACCCCCGGCTTCACCGCCACGAAGATCGAGGGCAAGATCGCGCTGCGGACCGTGCAGAACGCGGACATCACGCTGGACGAGGTCCGCGTCCCCGAGGCGAACCGGCTCCAGCGGATCAACAGTTTCCGCGACACCGCCGCCGTCCTGGCGCGCACCCGCGGCGGAGTGGCCTGGCAGGCGCTGGGCGTGGCCGTACGCGCCTACGAACTCGCCCGCCAGTACGCCGTCGACCGTGTGCAGTTCGGCAAGCCCATCGGCGCCTTCCAGATGATCCAGGACCTGCTGGTCAAGATGCTCGGCAACATCACCGCCATGTTCGGCATGGTCGTACGCCTGAACCAGCTCACCGCCGCCGGGCAGGCCGGCGCGGAACAGGCCGCACTGGCCAAGGCCTTCACCACGACCCGGATGCGCGAGTGCGTCGCCTGGGCGCGCGAGCTGTTCGGCGGCAACGGCATCGTCCTCGATTACGAGATCGCGAAGTTCTTCGCCGACGCGGAGGCGGTCTACTCCTTCGAGGGCTCCCGCGAGATGAACACCCTCATCGTCGGCAAGTCCATCACCGGGCTCAGCGCCTTCGCGTAACCGCAGACACGCCGACACCGCTCCCGCTTGTACGGGGGCGGCGTCGGCGTGTCCGCGGTGGCGGTCGTCATGAGGTGGGAGGGGCCGAGGGTGACGCGGAGGCCGGGGCGGCGGCCGGGGGTGTGCGGGAGGAGACAGGGCGGGCGGCGCCGGCCCGTGCGGAGGCGACGGCGGCGGCCGATTTCATGCGTTCCTCGTCGTACTGCTTCCAGTCCGCGGGCGGCCAGGTCGCCTCGGGGGCCGCGAGCGACCGGTCGATGTGCTCCCGCAGCCCCTCCCCGAAGAAGTCGGACACCTGCCGTACCAGCTTCAGCGCCTCGATGGTGCCCGAGCTGAGAGGCCTGGCCATCCGGTCCGTACCGCCCGGCACGCTGCGCGGGGGCAGGTGCGCGTGGTGCGCCGCCCGCAGGGCGTGGCTGTGCAGACCGGCGCACGCGTAACCGATCGCCAGGGCGATCCGCCGCACCGCGTCGTCGGCCCCATGTGTCAGCTCGCCTGCGCCCAGGAGCGTCTGATGAGGGCTGCCGGGCCCTTCGAGGCCGTCCGCCGTGCGCGGCGGGAGCTTTTTCTCCTCGGCGTCGAGCAGCCGGTGCGCCCGTTCCATGACGGACGCGACGAAGGCCAGTTCTTCCAGGTCGATGGAGTGGGTCATGCCGTTCCTCCCGTGCCGTGTGCGTACAACGGCACCGTAGGGACGGCCGGTCCCATACATGACCCGATCCGCCGAAAGCAGACCCATTGGAGTTACGGACGGGCCTGCCCGCGGTACGTCGGCGGCCGGTCAGTGGGCGATGGAGTCGATGAGGTCGCGCGCGCCCTGGCGCAGCAGTGTGACCGCCACGGACGTGCCCAGGGTGGCCGGGTCGAGCGGCCCGGCCCACTCGTGGGCGTTGAGCACGGTCTTGCCGTCCGGGGTGAAGACGCAGGCCTGCAACGACAGTTCGCCGTTGCGCTCGGTCCTCGCGTACCCGGCGATCGGCGCATTGCAGTGCCCCTGGAGGACGTGCAGGAACATCCGTTCGGCGGTCGCCTCCCGGAAGGTGTCGCGGTCGCCGAGCGCGCTGACCGCGTCAATGGTGCCGGTGTCGTCCTCGCGGCACTGGAGGGCCAGGATCCCGGCGCCGATGGGCGGACACATCGTCTCGGCCGGCAGGATCTCGGTGATCACGTCGCGGCGGCCGATGCGGTCCAGCCCGGACACGGCCAGCAGCAGGGCGTCGGCGTCCCCCGCGTGGAGCTTCTCCAGGCGGCGGTTGGCGTTGCCGCGCATCGGCACGCACCTCAGGTGCGGGTACGAGGCGGCGAGCTGGGCGACACGGCGTACGGAGGACGTGCCGATCCGTGTGCCGGCGGGCAGCTGGCCGAGGGTGAGCCCGCCGGGGTGGACGAGGGCGTCGCGGATGTCGTCCCGTTCGAGAAAGGCCGCGAAGGTGGTACCGGCGGGCAGCGGGCGGTCCGCCGGTACGTCCTTGACGCAGTGCACGGCGAGGTCCGCCTCCCCGGCCAGCAGCGCGGCGTCCACCTCCTTGGTGAAGGCGCCCTTCCCGCCGAGTGCGGACAGATCACCCGTCCAGCGGTCTCCGGACGTCGTGACCGGCACGACCTCCGTACGGATTCCGGGGTGCAGAGCGGCCAGCTCGGCTCGTACGCGCTCCACCTGGGCGAGGGCCATGGGAGAGGAACGCGAGACGATGCGGATCAGTTCAGGGGCGGACATGGCGTACACCATAGGGCGTCGGCCCCTGGCGCCGGCCTCAGGCACTTGGACGACGGCATCGGCATCGGCACCGGCATCGGCACCAGGCTGCTGGTGCTCCGTCAGGAGCTGGAGCGCGCACGGCGCCTTCATCAACGGCTCGCGCGGCACCGCAGCGGTCGCGTCCTGGGGCGGCGTCCGCCTGCTGACGACCGGTGAGAAAGGCCGTGGAGAGCGGGTCGCGGGGGTGCCGTCACCCCGTTCGCCCGTCCCGGCGTGCGGACCGGCGAGGGCTGGGTCAAGGTCATCTCGTCAGGTCCACCCACCTCACCCTCAGGAGAAACACATGCTTCGTAACGTCGCGATCACCCTCGCCGGTGTCACGGCGGCCGGTTTCCTGGCCGCCGGGCCCGCTGCCGCCGACTCGGGCGGCGGCGCCGTCGCGGGCGGCGCGTACGGCTCCGGCGGCTACTCGTCGGAGAACACGCTCGGCGGGTACCGTCACTACAACGTCGGCGGCCCCACGGGCGTCACCTCCACCGGCGCGGCGTACGCCCACAGCAAGGCGAGTGGCGAATTCGACTACGGCCGTTACTTCAAGGCCGTCTGGCGCTGACCCGCACGTCGCGTCGGCCCGCCGCCGGCCGCGCCCCGCGCCCGTTCCCGCGGCGCGGGGGCGCGTGGGCACCGTCGGGCGCACGCCGACGGCTCTGTGGCACCGGCCGCCGCCTCCCCTTCACGCACGCGTTCGCATGCCCTGCGCCGGGCATCGCGACGGCGGTCGCTGCCACGCCACAAGCCTGCCCCACGGTTCCGGCACTCCGTGGCGGATGACGGAACGCAGACAGAGCGGCTCCCGCCGGAATCTTCCGGCGGGAGCCGCTCTGCGGTGCGCCGGTGCCGGCCGCGGCGGTGTCAGCCGGGACACCGCCGCGGGGTCATCAGCTGTGGCTCCGGTCCGGTGCCTCCAGGACGAAGACGGGGATCTCGCGGGTGGTCTTCTGCTGATAGTCGGCGTAGTCGGGGTACGCCTCGACCGCGCGCCCCCACCACAGCGCCTTCTCCTCGCCCTTGACCTCACGGGCCACCAGGTCCATGCGTACGGGACCGTCCTGCAGCTCCACCCGAGGATCCGCCACGATGTTGTGGTACCAGACCGGATGCTTGGGAGCACCGCCCAGAGAAGCGACGACGGCGTAGGTGCCCTCGTGCTCCACCCGCATCAGCGGAGACTTGCGGATCTTGCCCGACTTGGCTCCCTTGGTGGTCAGGATGATGACGGGCAGGCCCCGCATCGTCGTCCCCTTGGTGCCGCCGCTGCTCTCGTACAGCTCGACCTGGTCCCGTACCCACTTCTCCGGGCTCGGCTCGTACTCGCCCTCAAGTGGCATGGCATCCGTCCCATCGTCGTATCGTCGTCCGCCCGTGCGGGCGTCGTGTCGTACGGCCCCGTCCGCGGCCCACCGGCCGCCGTGACCGTCCTGACCCTTCCTCAACAAGGGGGGCGCCCGCAATCATCCCGCCGGGTGTCGCGGCCGGCGACGGACGTACGGGCCGGGCGCTGTGCGCGCAGGGCGTGACCGACTCCCCGCTCGGTACTGCTGACCTCCTGCTACCGCGCCGGTGCTCCCGCTCCGCTCATGGCTGCCTTGTGCTGGCGGCCTGCCAGACGGGAGCCGGACTCGCGGCGGGTGGTCCTGCGCAGGAGGGGCACGGCGAGGAGGAAGCCGACGACGGCCCACGCGGTGAGGACCAGGGCGATCGTGGGCAGTTGCCAGGACCCCGACGCCTCGGCGGCGAGGGCGCTGTCCGGCAGCAGTGCCGACCGCAGGCCCTGCGCCATCCACTTGAGCGGGAAGACCGCGGCTATCTGCTGTACGACCTGAGGCAGCCGGGTGACCGGGAACATCGTCCCGGAAATGATCAGCAGCGCCATGGAGGGCAGCATGATCAGGGCGAGTGCCTCCCGCGGGTTGGGCAGGACGGCGCCTATCGCAGCGCCGAGCGGAACCACCGCGAGCAGCCCGAGGCCGGTGACCCAGAACAAGGTGAGCCACTGGGCGGGGCTCGCCGGCAACGGGCCGTCGGCCAGCACCGCGCCGGCCACGAGCAGGAGGACGAGGTTGCCCACGGCCATGCCCACGATCAGCAGTGCCTTGGCCACCAGGTACGCCGGTATACCGCCCGGTGTGGCCCGCAACCGCAGCAGCGCGCCCTCTTCGCGTTCGGTGACGAGCATCTGCGGGATGTTCACCACACCGAGCTGGAAGAGCAGGTAGGCGGAGAACCCGGCCATCATCAGGTGGCCCATCGGCAGCTGCGTGCCCCGCACGGGATCGTCGATGGTCACGGCCAGCACGATGGCCACCACGACGTTCACCAGATGGCCGCCCAGCTCCTTCTTGCTGCGCAGCAGCTGGCGCAGCTCGATGCCACCGCGCCGGACCCCCGCCCGCAGGATGCGCTGCGCTCCCGTCCCCCTCATGCGGCACTGTCCTCTCGGTCCCCGGAGTCGGCCGGGTGTCGGTACTCGGTGTTCACCATGTGTAGGTAGGTGTCCTCCAGCGTCGGGCGGCGCACCTCCAGGTCGGCTATCGGTCCCCCGATGTCACGGTGCAGTTCCCACACCAGCTGGGAGGGGTCCTCGGTGCGTTCGCTGCGCGAGGTCCCGTCCTGGGCCGTCCAGCGCACCTCGGCGCGCGCCGCGGCCTGCCGGGCCAGTTCGGCGGGGGTGCCGCAGACGCGTATACGCCCGTCGACCAGCACGGCGATACGGTCGGCGAGGCGCTCGGCCTCGCTGAGGTCGTGGGTGGTGAGCAGGACCGTCACGCCCTCGTCGCGGGCGAGCTTCTCGACCAGGACGTGGAACTCGTACCGCGCCTCCGGGTCGAAGCCGGTGGTGGGTTCGTCGAGGAAGAGCAGCTCGGGGCGGCCGACGATGCCGAGGGCGACGTCGAGCCGGCGACGCTGGCCGCCGGAGAGCTTGCCCACCTGCTGGTTCGCCTGCGCGGTCAGGCCGACGAGTCCGAGCAGCTCTCTCGGGTCACGCGGGTCGGGGTAGTACTCGGCGAAGTGCCCCAGCAGCTCTCCCACCCGCCATCTGGCGTGGTCGCGCCAGGACTGGAGGACGAGGCCGAGGCGTCCGCGCCAGGCGTCGTCGCCGCGCACCGGGTCCGTACCGAGAACGTGGACGTCACCGCGCGAGCGCCGGCGGAAGCCTTCGAGTATCTCGACGGTGGTGGTCTTCCCGGCGCCGTTCGGGCCGAGCAGGGCGAAGATCTCGCCGCGCTGGATGTCCAGGTCGACGCCTTGCAGCACTTCCCTGGAGCCGTAGGACATCCGCAGGTCGCGGACCCGTACGACCGGTTCGGGCATGGTCATCGGCGGGCCTCCGTCCGCATCGGCCGGGTGCTCGCGGCGTCCGCACGGGCGGAGTCCGCACGCACTGAGCCGGCGCTGGCCGGCTCGGCTGCGGGCGAGGAGGTCACGGTGCCTGTGGGCGGGCTCGTCCCGGCCCCTTCGACGATCGCGCGCAGCGCCGCCACGTGCCCTTCGAACGCGGTCCGGCCCCGGGCGGTGAGCCGCACCTTGGTACGGCGCTTGCGCCCGCCGCCCTCCTTCTGGATCTCCAGGTACTGGGCCTCCTCCAGCGTGTGCAGTTGTTTGGAGAGTGCCGAGTCGCTGAGCGAGAGGCTGTCCCGGATGAAGGGGAAGTCCGCCCATTCGGTGGCGGCGAGCAGGGCGACCACCGAGAGCCGGGTGGAAGGGTGGATCAGTTCGTCGAATCCGCTGGGGGTGCTCATCGGCGGCTCCCGTCGTAGCTGCGCATCGGGGCGAAGGCCCATCGGTTGGCGGGCGCGGTGACGAGCAGGAAGAGGCCCGCGCACAGGGTGGCCTCTATCAGGCTGCCGTACGGCAGTCCGGCCCACTCGACCAGCCAGGAACTGAGGCCTATGCTCCCCCCGCCCAGGGCGGCACCCGCGACGAACACCGCGTACACGCGCCAGGTGTAGCGCGAACGGTGCAGCCGCACCCGCGACTTGCGGCTCGCGCGCACTCCCATGGCGGCCAGCACGCCCACGTACGCCGCCAGGATCACCCAGAGGCACCACTTGGGGAGATCGAGCCCGCTGACGGCCAGATAGCCCCACATCACCGCCGCGATCGGCAGGTATGCCCGCCGCCCCGTCACGGAGCAGCGCTCCAACTCGTCGTAGACCCGCTCCTGCGGTACGCGGATTCTCTGCAGATCCGCCCATGCCTTCTCGGCGTCCACCGGTGTGCTCACGCACATCGCCCCCCTCAGACCTTGACGCGCCGAATCTCCGGCGGCCGGAGCCCCGGCCGCCAGCTTTCCCACTAGGAAAGTTAGCGCAGACTTTCCTGCCTGGCAAGTCGAAACGGGAAGGCGAACCCGGCGAGGGAGCAGCACCCGCGCCGCGGCCCCGTCAGTCGATGACCGCGGTGGCCTCGATCTCGACCAGGTGCTCGGGCACGTCCAGCGCCGCGACGCCGAGCAGCGTGGCGGGCGCCGCCGGGGTGGTCCCCAGCTTCGCGGCCGCCCGCGCGATGCCTTCCAGGAGCCGGGGCATCTTGTCGGGGGTCCAGTCGACGACGTGGACGGTCAGTTTCGCCACGTCGTCGAAGGAACCGCCCGCCGCGGCCAGGGCGGCGCCGACGTTGACGTAGCACTGCTCGACCTGGGCGGCGAGGTCACCTTCGCCGACGGTGGTCCCCTCGGCGTCCCAGGCCACCTGCCCGGCCACGAAGACCAGCTTCGACCCGGTCGCTATCGAGACCTGCCGGTAGACGTCGATCTTCGGCAGTCCGTCGGGGTTCACCAGGGTGATGGCCATGCTGTCTGTCTCCTCAGCGAAAGAGCCCGTGGGCTCGCGTCCGCCGGACCGAAGCGCCCTCGGTCTCTCGCGGTTACTCAGGAACGTTAGGAGAGTGGCCGCTGACCTGGAAGAACGCACTTTTCGGTGCCTGGGGAACCAAAAGGTGACCCAGCAGCTCAGGGCGCGTCCGACGACGGCACGGGAGTGACCGACGGGATGCCCATCAGTCCCGTCCGCCCGAGAGAGCGAGCGGAGCTCAGGCGATCCAGTGCGGTCGGCGCGTGCCGGACGAAGGGGTGAGGCCGTCCGCGAGGGCGGCGGCCATGCGGTGCACGGCCTCGCGGAGAGTGTCCGGAGGCGCGGTGTAGGGGATCCGGAGACGGTGCTCGAAAACGCCGGGGTCGGTGGCGAAGCAGGCGCCGCCCTCGATCCGTACACCGTGGTCCCGTGCCCGGTCGGCCAGCGCCGCCGCGACGGGTGCGCCCAGATCGGCCCAGAGGGAGAGGCCACCGGGCGGCAGTTGCCAGGTCCAGTGCGGGAGGTGTTCGGTCAGAGCGGCGGTGAGGGCGGCACGTTGGGTACGCAGTTGCGCCAGGCGCGCCGGCAGCAGTTCCTCGGACCGTTCCAGCAGGTCGAGGGCCAGAAGCTGGTCCAGGACCGAGCCGCCCATGTCGGTGGCGGCCCGCTGCGCGGCGAGTTCGGTGACCAGCCGGGCGGGGGCGCGCAGCCAGCCGATGCGCAGGCCCGCCCAGTGGGTCTTGCTCATCGAACCGGTGGTGATGACCTGGCCGGCCCCGCCCGGTGCGGCGTGGGCGGCGAACGGCGGCGGGGCGGGGACGTCGAGGGCCAGGTCGGTCAGGGTCTCGTCGACGACCAGCCAGGTACCGGAGCGCTGGGCGGCGCGCAGGATACGGGCGCGCGCCTCCGCGGGCATGAGGCAGCCGGTCGGGTTGTGGAAGTCGGGGATCAGGTAGGCCAGCCGGGGCGCGGACTGGCGCAGGGACGATTCGGCGGTCCCGGTGTCCCAGCCGGCGTCGGTCACGGGCACCGGCACGGCACGCAGCCGGGCACGCCGCAGGGCCTCCAGGGCGTTCGGGTAGGACGGGTTCTCGACCAGGACCCGGTCGCCGGGGCCGCACAGCAGGCCGAGCACGAGCGTGAGGGCGTGCTGGGCCCCGGAGGTGACGAGGACCTGTTCGGGCACGGTGGCCAGGCCTCGACGGGTGAAACGTCCGGCGATGGCGGCGCGCAGTTGCGGCAGGCCGTACGGGTGGTAGCCGGGCGTGTCGACGTGCTCGGCCAACTGCGGTGACACCCGGGCGAGAGCATCGGCGAGAGCGCGGTGCGGCAGGGCTGGGGCGGCTCTGGCCAGGTCGATCACGGGGTCACGGGCGCCGAGGAGCCGTGTGACGCCGCGGGGAGTACGGCCTTCGGGCAGGGCCGTCCACGTGCCGGCGCCCTGGCGGCTGTGCGCGTAACCGCTCTCGCGCAGCAGGTCGTAGACGGCGGTGACGGTGGGCCGGCTGATGTCGAGAGCGGCGGCGAGTTCGCGTTCGGCGGGGAGTCTGACGTGCAGGGCGATGCGGCCGTCCAGGATCAGCTCACCGATCGCCTGCGCCAGGTGGCGGTAGGCGGGTCTGGCTCCGGACGGGTCGGGCAGCAGCGCGGCCAGCTGCCGGCTCCCCAGCGTGCGGTCCGGGCGCCCTGCGCCGTTCACGGCCCGGGACGGCCCGGTGTCCGCCATGCCACTCCCCGGTGTCGGCTGGATCCGCCTGATCGGCTGAATCGGCTGAACCAGCCATGTCGTGCCGGCTCATCACTGTACAGAGCCGTCCGGATCACGCCCGGCAGCAGCCGGACGTGACGGACAGGAAGGCAAGAAGGCACCAGCCATGGAGATCCGACAGTGACGGGCCGGGAGACACGACGGTGACGGGCCTGGAGGCGAAGGACTTGGAGGCGAAGGACTTGGAGGTGGCGGGCGCGGAGGTGGCGGGCGCGGAGGGGTGTCACCGCCCGTTCGCGGCTACTCCGGTACCTTCCGTACGGCGATGATCAACCAACCCGGTCGTGCCCGCACGGCCGGCCCTTCCAGGAGACACGGCATGAGCAGCGAACCGACCATGCGCACGATCACCCAGGACGCCACCGGCGGTCCCGAGGTGCTGTACCTGACCCGGGCGCCCCGGCCGGCGCCGCTGCCCACCGAGGTGCTCGTACGGGTGCAGTCCGCCGGAGTGAACCCGATCGACTGGAAGACCCGGCAGGGCGGCGGAATGGCCGGGGTCCTCGGTGACCCGCCGTTCTCGGTGGGCTGGGACGTCAGCGGCGTCGTGGAGGAGGTCGGATTCGGCGTGCACACGCTCCAGGTGGGCGACGAGGTGTACGGGATGCCCTGGTTCCCACGGCAGGCCGGCGCGTACGGCGAGTACGTGACCGCGCCCTCGCGGCACTTCGCCCGCAAGCCGGCCACGCTCGACCACGACCACGCGGCCGCCGTGCCACTGGCCGCGCTGACCGCGTGGCAGTGCCTGGTGGACGCGGCGCACGTCGAGGCCGGCCAACGGGTGCTCATCCACGCGGCGGCGGGCGGCGTCGGCCACTTCGCGGTGCAGTTCGCCAAGCACCTGGGCGCGCACGTCATCGGTACGGCGCGGGCGGCCAAGCACGACTGGCTGCGCTCACTCGGGGCGGACGAGCTGGTCGACTACACGCGGGAGCGCTTCGAGGAAGTCGTACGCGACGTGGACGTCGTCATCGACCTGGTGGGGGACGAGCAGGACGCGACCAGCACCCGTTCCCTGCGTACGCTGCGGTCCGGCGGCACGCTGATCGCGGTGCCCTCCGGGGCCTCGCCCGAGCTGATGGAGGCCGCCCGTGCGCAGGGAGTGCGGGCGAGCGGGTTCCTGGTGGAACCGGACGGCGCGGCGCTCACCCGTATCGGCGGCCTCATCGACGAGGGGGCGGTGTCGGTGGAGGTCGAGGACGTACTGCCGCTGGCCGAGGCCGCCGAGGCGCACCGCCGGGGCGAGGAGGGCCGCACCCGCGGAAAGCTGGTGCTGCGCGTGGCGCCCTGAGGTCATGCGCCGCCGCGGCCGCTGAACGGGTGGCCGGCATTCCGGCCACCGCAATGCGCGGAGTTCGGCGGCCCCGGGTCGGCGCCGGGAAAGTCCTACGCGTCGACCCATTCGTGGGACTGGGCCTGCTTCAGAAGGCGCTGGCGGGCCTGGAGGATCTGCTCGCCGGTCATGCTCGGCACGCCGGTCACCAGCAGTTCGGTCACCTCGTCGAGGAACTCCTGGGCGGAGAGGGTGTCGCACAGGACACCGTCCTCGAAATTGCCGTCGTGCGCCGCGCTCTGCGCGCGGTGCGCGCCGCCGGAGCGGCCGGGGGCGCCTTCCAGGAAACGCACTTCGGACGCCTTGGGGCCGCGGTCGCCCTCGTCCACCAGGAATTCGACCTTGACGCCGGGGGCCATCAGCCCCTTGTCGAATTCCAGATCGTTCACGTGCACGAAGACGTCTTCTCCGCCGTCGTCCGGGACGACGAATCCGTAGCCGCGTACCTCGTCGAACCGAATGACCTTGCCAGAAACCATCACTGTGCCCCAGACCCCAATTCCACAACTGCCCGCAAATTCCGCACCCTGTCGCCGTCGACCCGACGGCGTGCCGTTCCCGCCGGCTGCACCGGCAGAGGTTATCGCCGAAGGCGGAGACGATTCGGTGGATGTCCCGCCCATACTATTGCCGAGCGGCGGCGGAACGTCCAGCCCGGTACCCGCCCCCGCGTGGCACCGGCGTACGCGGGCGGCCGGCGGGGCGGCACCGGCACGGTCGGCACGGTACCGGCCCGTCGCTACGGTGCGGGACCGTCGACACGGCATTGGCTCGTCGGCACGTACCGGCCCGTCGCTACAGCACCGCCCCGACGGAACGGTGCCGTAGCGGCGTGACGGGTCAGTCGGCCAGGGCGGCCCGCACCTCCTCGGTGAGCAGGTCCACGTAGTCACCGGTCCAGCCCTCGATCGTGGCGTGTTCCCACAGGTCGGTGGAGTACTCGACGTACCCGGTCAGCGTGTCGCCCGCCGGGACCAGCCCGAAATTGAAGTCCGTACGGGAGGCCGGGACGGCCAGGTCCTCGACCGCGACGGCCACGCCGGGCAGCTCGATGTCCGTCCGCAGCGAGTTCTGGTACTGGAACCCGAACGGCACGTGGTCCGGCACCTCGACCCCCATCTCCGTACGCAGCGGCTCGACGAGCCTGCGCAGCGGCATGATGTGGTCGATGCCCTCGGTCGAGGTGTGCGCGACCTGGCGGACCAGGCTGGTGAAGCTCCCGGCCTCGTCGAGCCGGATGCGCAGCGGGAGCCCCACGGCCGTGCAGGCCACCAGGGACTCGAAGGCGCGGCGCTCACGGTTGGCGTAGGAGACGTTGACGACGACTTCGGACCGCCCGGACAGTTTGCCGACGAGCCGGCCCAGTGCGGCGACGGTGACCGCGTACGGCGTCGTGCCGCACTTCCTGGCCAGCCGTTCGACGTCGGCGCGTACGTCGGCGTCCACGGAAAAGAGCGCGACGCGGCCCTGTCCGCTCAGGGTTTCCGGGCGCGGCCGGTCCAGGGGCAGCGCGTGCTGGAAGGGCGCCCCTTCGAGCTCCCTGGCCCAGTACTTCAGGATGCGCTGGTCGGTACCGGCCGTGGCGGTCTCCTGCTGCCAGCGCGCGTACTCGGTCGGCTGCGGCACCGTCCTGCCCAGGGTGTGGGGCTTTCCGGTCACCGCGGCGCTGTAGAGGGCGGCGAAGTCGCTCAGCAGGACGCTGACGGCCCAGCCGTCGCAGGTGGAGTGGTGCAGCAGGAGGAACAGCACCCAGGCCGACGGGCCGGTGCGCACGAGGCGGAACCTGGGGGCCACGCCTTCGGTGAGGTCGAACCGGGTGGCGGCCACCTGGGCGCTGATCCGCTCGATCTCGTCGCTGTCCGTGTCGCTGTTCGTGTCGCTGTACGCATCGCCGTTCGCGTCCCCGCCCGCGTCGCCATTCGCCTTCCTGGTGGTGTTTTCGCGGGTGGAAAGGTCTTCCTCCTGGAGGTCGACCGGTCGTGGCCGGAGGATCTCCTGCCACCACTGCTCGCCCTCTTCGACGAACCGGGTGCGCAGCGACTCGTGGCGGGCGGTGAGCTGCGTCAGCGCGGTACGCAGAGCCGGGAGGTCCAGGTCGCCGGTGAAGGTGATGCGCAGGGCGACGTTGTAGACCTGCGGCAGGGTGTGGCGGTGGTGCCCGTTGATGAAAGCCCGCTGCTGGTACGTGGCCGGGGCGCGGTCGACCACGTCGGCGGCCCCGTCGCCGTCGCCGTCGCCGGCCAGGTATGCCGCCATGGCCCGTACCGTCGGCTCCTGGTAGAAGCGCGCCATCGGGTACTCCTGGCCGAACACTTCCCGGGCGCGGTTGACCAGCCGGATCGCGGCGATCGAATGACCGCCGAGGTCGAAGAAGGAGGTGTCGGGGCCGATGGTGTCCGCCGTGAGGTCGAAGGTGTCGGCCCAGAGCTCCCGGAGGCGGTGTTCGAGCCGGTCCCGGAGGCCGGGGGTGGCGTCGGGCCCGTCGGCCGGGGCTGCGGGTGTCACCTGCCGTGTTGCCGTGTCGGGCTGGCCCGAAACGGGCGCGGCGGGCGCGGCCGTGACGATTTCCGGGTCCGGGAGCGCGGCACGGTCCAGCTTCCCGTGGCCCGCGAGCGGCAGTGCGGTGAGGACGGACCAGGAGCGCGGTACGAGGTACTCCGGCAGCCGGGACGCGAGGTCGCGGGCCAGCCGGTCGGCGTACGTGCGGCGACCGGCCGCGGTGTCGGTGTGCTCCGCCTCCTGGTCCGCCGGTACCACGTAGGCGGCCAGGTAGGCCTCGCCCCGCTTGTCGCGGCGGGCCACCACGGCGGCCTCGCGCACGGCGTCCAGGCCGTTGAGCGCGCGGGCCGTCTCCTCCGGCTCGACGCGGTATCCGCGTACCTTCACCTGGTCGTCGACGCGCCCGCGGAACTCCAGCGCCCCGTCCTCGGTCCACCGCACCAGGTCACCGGTGCGGTAGAAGACGGAGGTGGACGTGTCGGGCAGCGCCGGCACACCGGCATCCGCCCCGGCCCCGGCACCGGCACCGGCACCGGCACCGAGCGGATCCGGTCCGAACCGTTCGTCCGCCGACGACGCCGACGACGACGACGGCGTGCCCAAGTAGCCCCGGGCCACGCCCGGCCCGCCGACGTACAGCTCCCCCACCACGCCGAGCGCTACCGGCGCACCGGACGTGTCGAGGACCCGCACGCTGACGTTGTCGACGGGACGGCCGATCGGGATCGGCCGTGAGCCGGTGGCCTCGGGCGTGTTCGGGCCGACGGTCTCGGTGGTGCACAGCACGGTCGTCTCGGTCGGCCCGTACACGTTGACCGTCTCGTACGACACGTCCGGATGCGGCCGGGTACGCAGCACGTCACCCCCCAGCAGCAGGTGGCGCAGCGGCGGTTGCTCGGAGGGCGGCAGGGTGAGCAGTGCCTCGCCCAGGGCGGTGGGCAGGATCGAGAAGGTCACGTGCTGCTGCGCGTACCAGCGGGCCAGCGCCGAGGTGTCCGCTCGGACCGTGTCGTCGGCGATGACGACGGACGCTCCCACGGTCAGGGCGGGCCAGATCTCCAGGACCGATGCGTCGAAGCTCTGGCTGCACACCAGCGCGCTGCGGTCGGCCGAGGTGAACGCGAAGCGCTTGTGGTGCCACTGGCAGAGGTCGACGACCGCGCGGTGGGGCACCGCGACGCCCTTGGGCGTGCCGGTGCTGCCGGAGGTGTAGATGACGTAGCACAGGGATTCGGGCCCGGCGGCGCCCGACGACGCCTTCCTCTGTGTACGGCTGGTGGTGCGGTTCGCACCGGCGGAGACGTTGATGACGCTCAGGCCGTCGGGCAGGTCGAGCGCATCGGCCTGGGAACCGGTGCTCAGCAGGAGGCGGGCGCCGCACTCCGCGATCACCGTGGCGGCGCGGGCCCGGCCCAGCGACGGGCCCAGGGGGACGTACGCCCGGCCGGACTTGAGCACGGCGAGCATCGCGACGATGAGGTCGGCGGAGCGGGGCAGCCACAGGGCCACCACGTCGTCCGGGCTGTCCGCGGTCGAGGGCCCCGTGGCCCCGGTCCCAGTCCTCGTCCCGGACCGCTCGCGGATGACGGCGGCCAGCTGTTCGGCCCGGGTGTCCAGCTCGCGGTAGCTGAGGCGGTCGTCGCCGTGGTGGACGGCGGTCCGGTACGGGGCGATCGCGGCGCGCCGGGCGACGAGTTCGTGGACGGTGGCCCGCGTCACCGGACGGACCGGGCCCTGCTGCCACGCGGCGGGCACCGGCTCAGCGGCCGGCTCCACCGGTGCGACGGCGGCCATGCCGGGCTGCCGTACCGCGGCCGCTGTACGCCGTGCCGCGGCCGCCGTCCGCTCCGGCGCGGGCGACGCGGCGAGGTCCGCTTCCGCCGGCTGCGCCTGCGGGGTGCCGAGGCGGGACAGCGGCGTCCCCGGCTCCTCTACGGCCGCTTCGAGCAGGTCGCGGAAGGTACGGAAGAAGCCGTCCACGGTGTCCGCGTCGAACAGGTCGGTGTTGTACTCCAGGTGGCAGCGGATGCCTTCGGGCTGGTCGGTGAAGTACACGGCGAGGTCCGTGAGGGCCTTGTCGGGGCCCGCGTCGAGCACGGTGGCCCGGACGCCGGGCAGGTCGAAGCGGAACGGGTCGCTGCTCTCGAACTCCGCCAGCACCTGGAACACCGGCGTGCGGTCGGTGCTACGCGCCGGCGCCAGCTCCCGCACCACCGCTTCGAAGGGCACGTTCGCATGGTCGTACGCGTCCAGGGCGACGCCTCGAACCCGGTCGAGCAACGTGGTGAACTCCGGGTCGCCGGACAGGTCGAAGCGGAGCGCGAGGGTGTTGACGAAGAAGCCGAGCAGGTCCTCGGTGCCCTGGGGGCGGTCCGACATCGGGGTGCCGACGACGAGGTCTCGCTGCCCCGTGACGCGGTGGAGCATCGCGGTGAAGCCGGCGAGCAGCGTCATGAAGAGGGTGCCGCGCCGCTGCCGGCTCAGCTCCCGCAGCCGTGCGGACAGCTCGGGGCCGAGCCGGTGGAAGACGGCCCGTCCGTTGGAGGTCATGGCCGCGGGCCGGGGGCGGTCGCAGGGCAGCTCCAGCACCGGGAGTTCGCCGCCGAGCGTGCCGAGCCAGTACGTCAGGTCCGCGGCGCTCGCCGGAGCGTCCAGCGTACGGAGCTGGGTGCGGGCGTGATCGGCGTACGTGCCGGTCAGCGTGGGCAGCCCGGGGTCGGAGCCGTCGTGGGCCGCCCGGTAGAGAGCGGACAGGTCGCGGGCCAGTACGGTGGCGGAGGCGGCGTCCACGACGATGTGGTGCAGGGAGAAGACCAGGACGTGCCGCTCCTCCCCCAGCTCTACCAGCCGGGTGACGAACAGCGGACCGTTGACGAGATCGAAGCGCCGCGCGCTCTCCTCCGCCAGGACGGCGCGGATCGCGGCGTCCTCGCCGGCCGCGCCCGCGTCCGTACGGACGAGCACCTCGAAGTCCGGTTCGGACGGCGGCCGGACGAGCTGGCAGGGCTCGTCGTCGATCTCGCGGAAGACGGTCCGCAGCCCCTCGTGCCGCGCCACCAGCTCACGCAGCGCCGTGCGCAGCGCGGGGACGTCGAGCGGGCCGTCGAGGCGGATGGCCTTGGTCTCGTTGTAGGCGGTACGGCCCGGCAGCATCCGTTCGAGGAACCAGATGCGCTGCTGGCCCGGCGACAGCGGGGCGACGCTCTCGTGCTCGGGCTCGGGCGCGCAATCGCGTACGGGCTCCCGGCTCTCCAGGGACGGGGATGGGGACGGGGACGGGGACGGGGACGCGCCCGTACCCGAACCCGGCGCATGGTAACGGCGGCGCAGCGCGTCGATGTGGGTGAGGCCGGTGCGCAGCGCCTCCGGTTCGACGCCGAAGTCGACGAGCGAGACGATCTCGTCGGCGCCCGCCGCGCGCACCGCGTCCACCACGGGGGCGACGGTGTCGGGCGTGCCGATGAGCGCCCGCTGGTCGCAGTACCGGTCGTAGGCGCGGCGGAAGAGCACGTCGAGGTCGTCCTCGCTGAGCGCGGACAGGTCGACGTTGTGGCCGAGGCTGTTGGCGACGTTGCCGAACAGGGAGAGCGAGGCGCGCATGTAGCGCGCCAGGGGCTCGTACGCCTCGGTGCGCGCCGTGCGGTGGTCGGCCGCGAGGTAGGTGTGCAGCAGGACGGCCACCCGCCCGGCGTCCGGGTCGAGGCCGTGCTCGGCGCGGGTGCGGCGGTACAGCGCGACGTTCTCGGCGAGCTGCTCGACGCTCTGGGTCATCAGGTTGGTGACCACGCCGACGTCGTTGCGGGCGGCGGCCGCGTACGAGGCGGGGTTGCCGACCACCGCCGTGTACATGGGCGGCACTTCCTGGACGGGGCGCGGGAACAGGCGTACCTCGGTCTCGCCGTCACCGCCGGTGCGCCGTACGGCCTCGCCGCGCCAGAGCCGGCGGACCTGCTCCACCTGCTCGTACATCATCTCCTTGTGGCGGCCGAAGCGCTCGGGGAAGAAGATGAAGTCGTTGGCGTGCCAGCCGCCGGCGCAGCCGATGCCGACCCGGCCGCCGGAGAGGTTGTCGGCCATCGACCACTCCTCCGCGACCCGCACCGGGTCGTGCAGGGGCAGGACGACGGAGCCCGCGTTGAGGCGGACGTGCCGGGTCTCGCGGGCGAGGGCGGCGGCGAGTACGACGGGGTTGGGGAAGAGGCCGCCGAAGGAGTGGAAGTGCCGTTCCGGCATCCAGAGGGCGTGGAATCCGTGCTGGTCGGCGAAGCGCGCGGTCTCCAGGATGTGGTCGTACCTGCCCTGCGCGACGGCCGGGGCAGCGCCGTCGGCCGTGTCCTGGGGGTAGTCACCGAAGAAGTAGATGCTGAAGTCGGGGGCGCGGCGCGCGGCCACGGCGGTGGCCGATGGCGCCGTGCGGGGCTCGGCGACGGGCTTCGGCGTGCTGGTCGCGGGCGCCGGTGCGGCGCTCGGCGCGGCAGCCGGGACCGCCGTCGGCCGCGGCTTCGGTCCGCCTCCGCCGGGGAAGAAGCCCGCCGCGCGCAGCTCCCGCATGGAGCCGCGGACCGCGTCGGCGATGAACTCGATGTCCCCGTCCGAGTGGGCGGTCGACAGGAAGAAGTTGCGCCATTCCCAGACGTGCACCCCGCGCAGCATGAGGTGGTGGTACAGCAGCTCCATGTCCGCGCGGTGCTCGAAGCGGAACTGGGAGCCGAAGTGGCTCACCCGCAGCGGGAAGTCCTCGTCTTCGAGGAAACGGTTCAGCGAGTCCACCAGTTCGCCGGTGCGGGCGTTCAGCCGCTCCTGGAGCCGCGGACTGTGCTCCTTGAGGTGGGTCAGCACCGCGCGTGCCGCGACCATCGAGACCGGGTGCTGGATGTACGTCCCGCCGAAGAAGGTGGTGTCGGCGGGCGGGTAACTGGCATCCCCGTACTGCCAGAAGCCACCGTCCACCCCGTCCATGATGTCCGTGCGGCCCGCGATGGCGCCGATCGGGAACCCGCCGCCGAGCAGTTTGCCGTACGTCGCGAGGTCGGGGGTGACGCCGTACAGCTCCTGGGCGCCGCGCGGCGCCGGGCGGAAGCCCGTCAGCATCTCGTCGAACATCAGCACGATGCCGTGGCGCCGGGTCAGCTCGCGCAGCCGCCGTACGAACTCGACGGGCCGCAGCGACGGGTGGCGGCTCTGTACGGGCTCGATGATGACCGCGGCGATGTCGTCCGCGTGCGCGGCGATGGCCTCCAGGCTCGCGTCGCTGCCGTAGTCCAGGACCAGCAGGTCGGCGACGCTGGCGGCCGGGATGCCGGTGGAGACGGGGACGGTGACCCGGTCGGCGCCGGTGCCGGTGGAGCGGCCCAGGACGTTGTCGGCGTGGCCGTGGTAGGCGCCGTGGAAGGTGACGATACGGCGGCGGCCGGTGGCGGCGCGGGCGAGCCGGATCGCGGCGGAGTTCGCCTCCGTACCGGAGTTGGCGAACGCCACGCGTTCCATGCCGGTCAGTTCCGCCAGCAGTTCGGCGGCCTCGCCGGTCTCGACGTTGCGCGGGCCGAGCTGGATGCCCCGGGAGAGGTGCTCGCGGACGGCCTCGCTCACGAAGTCCGGTTCGTGGCCGAAGAGGAGGACGCCGAAGCCCATGGTGATGTCGACATAGCGATTGCCGTCGACGTCCTCCAGCCAGGAACCGCGCGCCCGGCGTCCGGCGATCGGGTACAGCATCTCCTTGGTCTTGCTGCGGAACCCGACGACGGCCCGGCTGTCGGCCAGCACCCGGCGGTACCGCTGGGCGATCTCCTTGGACGTGGCCGTCCTGGCCGTGTACCGGCGTACCAGGTCGTCGAGGTGCGCCTGCTGGGACGCGGAGGCGGAGCCGCCGACCATGCCGGAGGCGCGGGAGACGGTCACCCGGGGGCCGTGCACGCGCTGCCGACGGTCGGCGGACGGGTCCGGACCGTTCGCGGCGGGTGCCTGCCGCCCGTCGGACGGCCCCTGACCGGCCTCCGCCTCCCCCTCCACCGGCCGCTCCGCGCCCCCAGCCGCGGCCTCACTCTTCGCCGCGCCCCCGCCCGCAGCCTCGATCCGCTCCGCGATCCGCCGCGAGAGGTCGGCCATGGCGGCCAGGTCCTGGTCCACCGCAGCGGCGGCGGCCCTCAGCCCGAGCCCGGTCATTTCCCGCCCGCCTTCCCGTTGGCCACCACGTCGCCGCCGGTCAGTGCGCTCGTCGCCTGCGCGGTCAGCAGCTGGGAGAGCTGGTGGATCTGGGACATCATCTGGAGCTGGATCTGCGTCAGCTGGTTCACCTGGCGGACGAGGTCGGTCAGTTCCGCGCGCGTCACGGGCTGCGACGCGCCGGCCGGCTCGCCGGACACGGGCTCGGACGCACGGACGGGCTCCGGCGTGCGGCTGGACTCCACCGCGCGAAGGGACACAGGCGCGCGAGGGGGCTCAGTACGGTCGGGCTCCGGCGCACGCACGGGCGCAGGCTCACGCACGGGCTCCGGCGCACACGCGGGCTCGCCGCCACCGGGCGCGACACCCTTCCCCTTCCCGGCACCGCCCACGGCACCACCGACAGCACCGCCCCCGGGCCTGTCGGCCCCATCCCCCATCCGCCCCACGATCAGCTCCGCCAGCTGCCCCGGAGTGCTCGCCTCCTCGAACAGTTCCCGCATCGCCACCTTGACCTGGTGGTCCTGCTCCAGCTCGCGCAGCACGCTGATCATCTGCAGCGAGTCCGCACCGAGGTCGAAGAAGGATGTGCCGCCGGTGATCGCGTCCGCGTCGTGCCCGAGGTGCTTGGCGACCAACTCGATGACGTGCCCGAGCACCCTCGCGAACACTGCCTCGTCCTGTGCCACGTCTTCCTCTTCTCTCGCTGGTTCTGTCGCTGGTTCGCCGGCCCGGACGGCCCGGACGGCGGTCGGTTCCGGCCCCGTCCAGAAGCTCTGGTGCTGGAAGCGGTAGCCGGGCAGCCAGATCCTGCGGCCTCCGCTGCCGGCGGTCAGCGCCGGCCAGTCGAGGTCGGCCCCTGCGCAGTGGAGCTGGGCCACCGCGCCCCAGAAGGCGGCGGGTCCGGTGCCGCGGCGCAGCGTCGGCAGCGCCCGTACGCCGGGGAGGGCGGCGCGGGCGAGCCCGCTGAGCGTGGTGTGCGGACCGATCTCGACCAGCGCGGCGGGGTCGGTGCCGCCGAGCGTGGGGAGGACGGCGTCGTAGCGGACCGGCTCGCGGGTCTGCCGTACGAAGTAATCGGCGTCCGGCACCCAGCCCGGCTCGTACCGGCGTCCGTCGAGGCAGCTGACGAAGCGTGTCGTGACCGGCCGGAAGGTGACGCCGTCGAGCAGTTCGCGGAACTTGTCCAGGACCGGGTCCATCAGCGCGGTGTGGAAGGCGCGCGTCACCGGCAGCCGTTCCGCGGTGGTGCCGCGTTCCGCCGACAGGGTCAGCAGCCGGTCCACGGCTGTGACGGGCCCGGCGAGCACGTGCCGGTGTGCTCCGTTGACGACGGCGAGTTCGAGACCGGAGATCTCGGCGGTCAGGTTCTGGACAGTGTCCGGGTCGGCCAGGACGGCGGCCATGGCGCCAGGCGGGCAGTGGTCCTGCATCAGGCGGCCGCGCTCCGCGGTGATGCGCAGGCCGTCCTCGGCCGACAGGGCGCCCGCCGCGCACAGGGCGGCGTACTCGCCGACGCTGTGCCCGGCGACGGTGTCCGGTACGAGGCCGGCGTGGTGCCACAGCCCGGCGAGGGCGTATTGCAGCGCGAAGAGGGCCGGCTGGGCGATCCGGGTGTCCTCCGTGCGGGCACGGTCCGCGTCCGGGTCGAGCAGTACGTCGAGCAGGGAGCTGCCGTACAGCTCCTGGTGGTGGCGTTCGCAGGTGTGGAGCAGGTCGCGTACGACGGCGAAGCGTTCGTACAAGGGGCGCGCCATGCCGGGGTACGCGCTGCCCTGCCCGGTGAACTGGAAGGCGATGCCCGGGCGTCCGTCGCGGGGCGCCTCGCCGGTCGTCACGGCGGCGGCAGCGGCGGGGCCGCCGGTGCCGGCGAGCCAGCCGTCCAGGGCCGCGGCGAGGTCCGCCGGGTTCGTGCCGCGGGCCGCCAGGCGGTACGGGTGGTGGCCGCGGCCCGCCGCGGTGGTGACCAGGTCGGCGAGGTCCGTCTCCGGGTGCCGGGTCAGGTGGTCGCGTACGGCGTGGGCGTTGGCCGTCAGGGCGGCTGCGGACCGGCCAGAGAGGACCAGTACGTCCGGTGGGGGCACGGTGGCGGTGCGGGGCGGGGGCTCGGGTGCCTGCTCCACGATGATGTGGACGTTGGTGCCGCCGACGCCCAGTGACGAGACGCCCGCGCGGCGCGGCGTGTCCCCCTGGGGCCACGGGCGGGCGGTCCCGGGGATGTAGAAGGGGCTGCGGTCGAGGTCGAGGGCGGGGTTGGGCTCACGGAAGTTGGCCATCGGCGGGATGACGCCGTGCTTCAGGACGAGCAGCGCCTTGATGAAACTGGCCAGTCCCGAGGCCACGTCCAGGTGGCCGATGTTGGCCTTGGTCGAGCCGAGCGCGCAGTAACCGGTCCGGTCGGTGTCGGCGCGGTACGCGGACACGGCGCCGTCGAACTCGATCGGATCGCCTTTCAGCGTGCCCGTGCCGTGAGTCTCCAGGTAGCCCACGGTGTCCGCGCTGATGCCCGCGTGGTCCAGCGCGCGGCGGATGGCGCCGCGCTGGCCGGCCGCGCTGGGCGCGGTGTACGCCTGCTTGTCCGCGCCGTCGTTGTTGACGCCCCAGCCGCGGATGACGCCGTGGACGGTGTCGCCGTCGGCGAGCGCCCGGTCCAGGCGTTTGAGGACGACGGCGGCGACGCCGGTGCCGCCCACCGTGCCGTCCGCCCCGGCGTCGAAGGCGCGCAGGTGGCCGGTCTTGGAGAGGATGGAGCCCTTGACGTACTGGTAGCCCAGTACCTGCGGTACGTGTACGGCCGTGGCGCCGGCCAGCGCGATGTCGCTGTCACCGGCCAGCACCGACTGCGCGGCGAGCTGGAGGGCGACCAGGGAGCTGGAGCAGCCGGTCTGGACGCTGAGGGCCGGGCCGGTCAGGTTCAGGCGGAAGGCCGCCCGGGTGGCGGTGAAGTCGGTGTAGTTGCCGACCATGACCTGCATCCTGGAGAGCCAGTCGTCGCCGACGGGGCCCTTCAGGACGTTGTTCAGGAGGTAGTTCTCCATGGTGTAGAGGTGGTAGCCGGTGCTGGCGAAGACACCGGTGCGCTGTCCGTCGCGTTCGCGGGGGTGTCCGGCGTCCTCCAGGGCCTGGTAGGCGCATTCCAGGAACATCCGGTGCTGCGGGTCGGTGAGCTTCGCCTCGCGGACGCTCATGCCGAAGAAGGCGGCGTCGAACCCGTCGATGTCGTCCAGGATGCCGCTGGCGCCGACGAAGTCGTCCGCCCGGTACTTCTCGGCGGGGACGCCGGCCGCGGCCAGTTCCTCCTCGGTGAAGCGCCGTACGCAGTCCCGGCCGTCCCTGATGACCTGCCAGAACTCCTCGGGGGTGGCCGCTCCGGGGAAGCGGAAGGCCGTGCCGATGACCGCGACGCGCGAGTCGGCCGGTGGGTTCATGAGGTGCCGCCCTCCGCGGCGGAGACCTCCCGGCCGGGCGCCGGGCCGCCGCTCTCCCGGGCCGGTGGTTCGTGCGGGAACAGGGAGCGTCCCCTGGACAGCACGACGAGCAGGGCGACGCACAGGACGATGGCCAGGCCCTGGAACGCGCCGACCACCTGGAGGGGCGAGTAGCTCTCCAGCAGCGCGGCGCTGACGATCATGCCGAGGCCGAAGCCGCTGTTCTCGGCCGAGGCGGAGAGGCCGAAGAGGCGTCCGCGCTGGTGGTCGGGGGCGGCCTGGAGGCGGGAGACGTACGCGATCTCGGTGAACCCGTCGGCCATGCCGGCGACGAGCGCGGCGACGGCGGCGGGGACGGCCGGCAGGCCGCTGAAGACCACGATGAACGCCGCCGACATCACGCAGGAGCCGACCGCGAAGGCGCGCTCCCCCGGTGACCACCCGGTCTTGCGGGTACGGCGGGAGCACACCTGCTGCGCCACGATGTTGCCGATCGCCCAGGTCGCCCAGAACTGGCTGACGAAGGTGGCCGGGTGGGACGGGTCCAGGGCGCTGGAGTAGATGGGCAGGGCGACGTTGTGCGACGAGGAGCCGAGGCCGTCGGCGGCGCGCACCGCGACCATGACGGCCAGCAGTGGTGCCGCCTTCAGGAGCGCGAACGAGGCCCAGCGGCCGGTGCCGGCCGCCGCGTCCGCCGCGGTGCCGTCGGCCGGGCCCGCACCGGCGTCGGCCCGGGTACGGATGGGCAGCAGGAAGAGGACCGTCGCGGAGACCGCGAAGGTGGCGGCGTCCAGGGCGAAGGCGGTGGTGTAACCGAACTCCGCGACGACCACACCCGCCGAGGCGAAGCCCGCGATCATGGCGAGGGAACGGCCGGTGACCAGCAGTCCGTTGGCCCGCGTCCGCAGGTCGGCGCCGACGATCTCCGGGACGCTGCTGCGCAGCGCCACCTGGGAGAGCGTCGAGCAGGCACCGGTACCCACGGCGAGCGCGAAGAGCAGGGCGACGCGGGCGCCGTCCGGCGCGAGGAGGAGCACCACCAGGGCGGCCGCCTGGGTCAGGTCCGCGCACACCATCAGGCGCTTGCGGTCGTACCGCGAGACCAGCCGGCCGCTGACGAAGCCGGACAGTACGCTGGTGATCAGGCGTACGGCCATGAACAGGCCCGCGGTCAGTGCGCTGCCCGTCACCTGGTAGACGAAGACGTTCAGCGCCACCATGTTCAGGTAACTGCCGTACGCGGAGACGGCGTTGCCGACGACGAGCAGCCGGAAGTGCCCCACCCTCGTGATCCCCCTCAGTACCCCGTGCCGGCGTGACCCACCGCGTGGACGGCGGCGGCCCACTTACCGTCACCCGGTTCGCGGGGCGCCTGGAGACGCCACATCCGGTGACTTGACCTCCGCTTTGCCACGCGTGTAGAGGCAGCACGGCAACGGCCGCGGCCTTCTTGCGTTTTGCCGTGTCCGTGGTTAGATCAAGCCGCATGTCACAGGGGATGTGCTGCCCCTGCGGCACCGCCGGCAGTTCTGCTCCGTACCCGCGGGAGGGCGCACCATGTCCGGTCCCGTACGGGCCGTCCTTTCGGCGCCGAGCCGATGAGCCCGCGAGCGCCGCACAGCGCGGCGGCCGTACCACGGCCTCGCCCCGCTCCGTCCGCGCCGTCGGACCGACCGTCCTGACGCCGCGGGCCGCCGGACCTCCCCCACTCCTCCGTCACCCCCTTGGAGAAGAGATGTCGGACCCCAGTGCGTCCACCCTGTCGCCGATGCTGTCCCCGCGGGAGCGGGAGGTACTGTCGCACATCGCCGACGGTCTGACGTACGACCAGACGGCCAGGCGACTGGGCATCAGCGTCCATACGGTCAGTACCTACCTGCGCCGTATACGGGCCAAGCACCCGGCTCCGACGCTCGCCCATCTCGTACGGCTCCAGCTGGCGCAGAACAGCGGCTGACGGGCCCGCGGCCCGGGGCGCGCCCGGGGCGGCGCGCCCATGTTGGCCGGTTTCCGCCCGGCCTGTGGCCGATATCCGGACAACATCACGGGACCGTGCCCCCGGTCTCAAGGTCCACCGGCTCGCGAGCCGACCCGCGAGCCGGTGTGCGAGCCGGTGTGCGAACGATTGACGCCACCGGGTTTCGTGGGTCGGCGGTGGGTACCCGCTGCCGGACGTCGTACCCGAGGGAGGGGCGTCCGTTGGCGATACGTGGCTCAGCGCCGGTGTCCGGACTCCGGCCGGGCGTCCCCCGAAGGGACCAGGCCCGGACGTGGCGCCCCGGTGGCGCGCGGATCCCGTGGTGAACTGCGGGCACGGGCGCCGGCGGCACGGGACACGCGCCCGGCCCGTCCGGCGGCGCGTCAGAGGGGTGGCCGCGCTCCGTGTGAGTCAGCGTCCACCGGCCGGTTCGACGGAAGGACGGGTGATGCGCCGGATCCGTGCGGAGGACGGCCGGGAAGCGGCCGGGGCCCGGGCGGCGGGCGCTCGGGGCGCGGACGCGGTCCGAACGGCCGGCGGCCGGGAAGCGGACAGCGCGCGAACGGTGGACGCGGACGTCGCAGGCGCCATCGGCCGGATGCTGGACGCCGTGCTCGGCGCGCGGCTCGCCGAAGCCGCGGCGGCCGACGCCCTGTTCACGCGCGACATCGCCGAACGCGTCGTCCGCTTCACGCTGGGCGGCGGCAAGCGGTTGCGCGGCCGGTTCGTGTGGTGGGGGCTGCGGGTCTGCGGGGGCGGCGGCGAGGCCGCGGACGCGGCGCTGCGCCTGGCGGCGGCCCTCGAACTCCTGCAGACCTGCGCACTGGTGCACGACGACGTGATGGACGGGTCCGAGCTGCGCAGGGGGCGGCCCGCGCTGCACGCCGAGGTGCGGAGACAGTACGGCCGCCACGCCGGGGCCGGCCGGCCCGCCCCCTCGGCGGAGACGTTCGGCCGGTCCGCGGCGATCCTGGCCGGTGACCTCGCGCTCGCCTGGGCCGACGACACCGTGCTGGACACCCGCTTCCCCGCCCACGCGCGGTCCGCGGTGCACGCCCTGTGGCGGACCCTGCGGACCGAGCTGGTCGCCGGCCAGTACCTGGACCTGTACGGGCAGGTCACCGCGTCCCGGTCCCCCGCCCGCGCGGTCCGCACCGCCCGCCTCAAGAGCGCCCGCTATTCGGTCGAACGGCCGCTGCTGCTGGGCGCCGCCCTGGCCGGCGCCGACGACCGGGCCGCCGGTGCGCTGCGTTCGGCGGGCCGCTGCGCCGGGCTCGCCTTCCAGCTCCGCGACGATCTGCTGGGGGTGTTCGGTGACCCGAGGGAGACCGGAAAACCGTCCGGTGACGACATCCGGGAGGGCAAGCCGACCTACCTGAGCGCCGTCGCCCGCGCCCGCGCGAGAGCCGCCGGCGACGACGGGGCCCTCGGCGTCCTCGACGCGAGCCTGGGTGACCCGGACCTCTCCCCCGCGGCGGTGGACCGCGTACGGGACGTGTTCGTCTCGACCGGGGCCCGCGCCGCGCTGGAGGACAAGGCCGCGCTGCTCGCCGACCGGAGCGTGGCGCACCTGGCCGACATGCGCACCGCCGACCCGGCCGCCCTGCGCCACCTGCACGAGCTGCTGCGGGCCACGGCCGGCTGCCGCCCGCGCGGTGCTCCCGTGGTGGTGCCCGCCGCGGCCCACGGAGGTGAACGGTGAAGTCCGTACCCGGCCGTACCGACCACGTCGTCGTCATCGGCGCCGGCCTGTCCGGGCTGTCCGCCGCGCTGCACCTGCTCGGTGCCGGGCGGCGGGTGACGGTGGTCGAGCGCGCGCTCCAGCCCGGCGGCCGGTGCGGCCGCCTCGAACGCGACGGCTATCTGATCGACACCGGACCGACCGTGCTGACCATGCCGGACCTCGCCGAGGAGGCGTTCGCGGCGGTCGGCGCCTCGATGGCGGAGCGGCTGGACCTGGTGCCCCTGCACCCCGCCTACCGCGCCCGGTTCGCCGACGGCAGCGCGCTGGACGTGCACACCGGCGCGGAGGCGATGGCCGCCGAGATCGAACGGTTCGCGGGAGCCCGGGAGGCCGCGGGTTACCGGCGGCTGCGCTCCTGGCTGAGCCGCCTGTACGCGGTCCAGATGCGGCGCTTCATCGACGCCAACTTCGACTCGCCGCTGCAGCTGCTCCACCCCGACCTCGCCCGTCTCGCGGCGCTCGGCGGCTTCGGCCGGCTCGACGCCCGGATCGGCCGGTTCCTGAAGGACGAGCGGGTGCGCCGGGTCTTCTCGTTCCAGTCCCTGTACGCGGGCGTGCCGCCGGCGCGTGCCCTCGCCGCGTACGCCGTCATCGCCTACATGGACACGGTGGCCGGCGTGTACTTCCCGCGCGGCGGCATGCACGCGCTGCCCCGCGCCATGGCGGACGCCGCGGCCGAGGCGGGAGCGGAGTTCCGGTACGGGCACGCGGTGCGCGCGCTGGAACGTTCCGGTGACCGGGTCACCGCCGTCGTCACCGACGCCGGGCGCGTCCCGTGCGACGCGGTGGTGCTCACCGCCGACCTGCCCGAGGCGTACCGCCTGCTGGGCCGCGGCCCGCGCCGCCCGCTGCCGCTGCGCCGCTCCCCCTCGGCCGTGGTCCTGCACGCGGGCACCCCCGCGACCTGGCCGGAACCGGGCCACCACACCCTCTCCTTCGGCGCCGCCTGGCACCGTACGTTCCACGAACTCACCCGCACCGGCGCCCTGATGAGCGACCCCTCGCTGCTGCTGACCCGGCCGACCGCCACCGACCCGTCGCTGGCCCCGCCGGGCCGTCACCTGCACTACGTCCTGGCGCCCTGCCCCAACACCGACATCGGGCCCGGTGTGCACGCCTGGCGTGACCTGGGCCCCCGCTACCGCGACACGCTCCTCGGCGAGCTGGGACGGCGCGGTTTCACCGGCCTGGACGCGGCGGCCGAGGCGGAGTGCCTGGTCACCCCGGCGGACTGGAGCCGCCAGGGGCACGGCGCCGGCACGCCGTTCTCCGCCGCCCACACCTTCGCGCAGACCGGGCCGTTCCGCCCGCGCAACCTCGTACGCGGCACCGAGAACGCCGTACTGGCCGGGTGCGGTACGACGCCGGGCGTCGGGGTGCCGACCGTGCTGGTCTCGGGAAAGCTGGCGGCCGCGCGGGTGACCGGCGGCGGCTCCACGAAGTCCGCGCGAGCGCCCCGCCCCGGCGCGCGCCGCCGGCCCGCCCGTACGCCGGAGGGCACGCCGTGACCGCCCGGGAACTCGACGCCGCGGGCATCACCGAGCCCGCGCTGCGCGCCGCCTACACCCACTGCCGCCGGCTCAACGCCCGGCACGGCACCACGTATTTCCTGGCCACCCGGCTGCTGCCGGTCGCCCGCCGGCCCGCCGTGCACGCCCTGTACGGGTTCGCCCGCTGGGCGGACGACATCGTCGACAGCCTCGACGACGACGCCACTCCTCAGGAGCGTGCCACGGCGCTGAGCGCACTGGAGGCGCAGCTGGACGCGGGCCTCGCCCAGGGGAGCGGTGACGAGCCGGTGGTACGGGCGCTGGCGCACACCAGCGCCGTGTACGGCATCGACCCGGCGTACTTCACCGCCTTCATGGCCTCCATGCGCGCCGACCTGGAGGTGACGGACTACCCGACCTACGACGACCTGCGCCGGTACATGTACGGCTCGGCCGAGGTGATCGGCCTGCAGATGCTGCCGGTCCTCGGCACGGTCACGCCGCGCGAGGAGGCCGCGCCGCACGCCGCCGCGCTCGGAGCGGCCTTCCAGCTCACCAACTTCCTGCGGGACGTGGGCGAGGACCTGGACCGGGGGCGGGTCTACCTGCCCGCCGACCTGCTGGGCGCGCACGGTGTGGACCGGGAGCTGCTGGAGTGGAGCCGGCTGACGGGCGCCGAGGACGCCCGGATCACCGCCGCGCTGCGGGCCGCCGCCGACCTCACCCGCGGCGTCTACCACCGCGCCGCGCCCGGGGTCGCCATGCTGGACCCGCTGTCCCGGCCGTGCATCCGTACCGCCTCCATCCTCTACCGCGGCATCCTGGACGCGGTGGAAGCCGACGGCTACGCGGTCCTGCACCGTCGCGCCGTCGTGTCCCGTCCGGTGCGCGCGACCGTGGCCCTGGACGGCCTGGTACGGGTCACCGCGGCCCGCAGCCGGTCCGGACCGGCCCCCGCCCGCCTCCCGGTGCCGTCCGGGCCCGCGCACCATGCCACCGCCGTACGCCCCGGAGGAAGCACCGTGGAAGCTCCCCGCCGCCCCGCCGGACGCGGCCGGTACCCGCTGCGCCTGCGCCGGCGGCCCGTCGCGTGGGAACGCCAGCGGCCCACCTGGCGGGACGCCGCGCCCGCCGTGATCGCGGGGGCGCTGGAACGGGCCAAGGCGCGGCCGTCCGGCAACTGGTACGCCGTGGGCGCCTCGCGCGACGTCGGCCGGGACCGCCCCCTGGGCCGGACCGTCGCCGGAACGGAAATCGTCCTGTGGCGCGCCGCCGACGGGCAGCTGCACGGCGGCCCCGGGGCCTGCCCGCATCTGGGCGCGCCCCTGAAGGACAGCCCCGTACGGTGCGGCACCCTCGTCTGCCACTGGCACGGTCTCGCCCTGGACGGCGGCCCGTTCGCCGGGTGGGAGCCGTATCCGGTGTACGACGACGGGGTGCTGGTCTGGGTACGCCTGGACCGGGCGGGCGGCGAGGAGCCGCTGGACCGGCCGCGCGTCCCGGGGCGTCCGGCGGCGGCCGACGCCGTCGCGGCCGTGTACACCGGCGTCGGGCGCTGCGAGCCGGACGACGTGGTCGCCAACCGGCTCGACCCGTGGCACGGCGCCTGGTTCCACCCGTACTCCTTCGTCGATCTGAGCGTCACGGACGGGCCGGCGGGCCCGGAGGACGCGCTGACGGTGGACGTCTCCTTCAAGGTCGCCGGGCGGCTGGTCGTCCCGGTCCGCGCGGAGTTCAGCGCGCCCGGGCCACGCACCGTGGTCATGCGGATCACCGAGGGCGAGGGCGTGGGATCCGTCGTGGAGACGCACGCCACCCCACTGGGCACCGACGGCGCCGGCCGCCCGCGCACCGCCGTCGTGGAAGCGGTCGTCGCCGCCTCGGCCCGCCCGGGGTTCGCGGTGGCCCGCGCGGCCGCTCCCCTGCTGCGCCCGCTGATGCGGGCCACGGCGGGGCGGCTGTGGCGCGACGACATGGCGTACGCGGAGCGGCGGTGGGAGTTGCGCAGCACGGGCCGGTTCCCCGGGTGAGCCGCGCGGTCGGACCGGCCGGGCCGTACTCGATGGCTGAGCCGTGGTCGGCCCGGTTGTCCCCCGCTCGGAATCCGCGTGCGGCCGGTAGCGGGAGACGGCAGGCTGAGCGGCTGAAGCAAGCCCTTGACGTGCCGGAACTCATCGCCGACGACGGCCTGGCGCTGCGCCCCTGGCGCCTCGCCGACCTGCCCCTCGTCCGGGAGGCGTCGGAGGACGCGTACATCCCGCTGATCACGACGGTGCCCGCCGCGTGCTCCGAGCCGGCGGCCGTCGCGTTCGTCGAGCGGCAGTGGGGCCGGGCGACGACGGGCGCCGGTTACCCGTTCGTCGTCGTCACCCCTGGCGGGCGGCCGGTCGGCATGGTGGGGCTGTGGCTCAAGGACCTGGACCAGGGCCGTGCGTCGCTGGGCTACTGGGTCGTCGAGTCGGCACGGGGCCGGGGCACCGCCGTCCGCGCGCTGCGCACAGTCGCCGGCTGGGCCTTGGGCGAGCTGCGGATTCCCCGCCTGGAGCTGTACATCGAGCCGTGGAACACCGCTTCCGTACGCACCGCCGAGCGCGCGGGGTTCCGGCGCGAGGGACTGCTGCGGGGGTGGCAGCAGGTGGGGTCCGAGCGGCGGGACATGTTCATGTACGCGCTGCTGAGCGGCGATCGGTGACGCGGCCGATCCGCCGGACGCGGACGCCGGTCCGGCGGCCCGACTCGGCAGTGGTGGCATCAGGACGCGGAAGGCGCGGAACAGCCGCGGTGGCAGCGGCCCCGGCTCTCAGCTCGCGAAGAGGGTGCCGGCCAGGACGACGTGCACGGCGGTGCCGCCGACGATGCTCAGCAGGGCGTTGCGGCGCCACAGGTGCAGTCCGACGGTGACGGCGAGCGCCGCCAGGGGCGCGGCGGCGCGCGCCTGGGACAGGGGCAGGTCACGCAGGCAGTAGACGAGCAGGATCACCATCACGCCGGCCGGCATGGTGGTGCTGAGGTACTGGACGGTCCTGTTGGTCCGCAGGAAGGACAGGACGGCGAAGGGCGCGGCGCGCAGGGCCCAGTTGACGGCGGCCGAGACCGCGGCGGCCAGAAGCAGGTAACGGGTGTCAGGCATGGGACGGCCTGTTGCGGGTGGTCAGGTGCCGGGCGAGCAGCGCGGCGGTGAACAGGGCGAAGGCCACGGGCAGCAGCTGTCCGGGGAAGACGAGCCGGGCGGCCAGCGCGCTGAGCAGCGCGAGGACGGGAGTGGGCAGGTCGCCGCGGCGTTCGGTGACGGCGTCCAGGGCCAGCACGGCGAACAGGGCGGTCATGGCGAAGTCCAGGCCGCTGACACGGTCGGGTATCAGTGAGCCGAGCAGCGCGCCGGCGGTGGCACCGCCGACCCAGTAGACCTGGAAGATCGCCTGGAGGGACAGGACGCGCGCGCCGGACCATGACCGGGCCTGCCCGCCAGTGGTCATGGCGTAAGCCTCGTCGGTCAGGGCGAAGGTGCTGTAGGCCTTGCCGAGGCGCCCGCGCACGCGGTCCAGGGGGAAGGAGAGCGCGTAGAAGACGTGCCGGGCGTTGACCATGAAGCCGGTCAGCGCGATCGTCGCCAGCGGCGCGGCCGCGACGGTCAGGCCCACGAGCAGGAACTCGAACGAGCCGGCGTACACGACGGCGGCGAACAGCGGCGCGCACCACCGGGGCAGGCCGGCCTGGGCGATGACCACACCGAGGGCGAGACCGAGCGGCAGCAGGCCCAGCCCGACGGAGGTGGAGTCCTTCAGGGCCGCGAGAAGATCGGCTCGCCGTCGGGGCGAGGGCGGGGTCGAGGGCGGTGCGGGCGCAGGGCGCGGCGGGTCGCTCGTAGCGACCGGAGGTACGTACATGGAGAAATCTTAGGAAGATTTCCGCCTTATTTGGTTACAGATAGTTCCTTTACGATGGCTGTATGGGCAATGAAACTCCCCTGGATGCCGTAGACCGGGAAATCTTGTTTCACCTGAGCCAGGACGGGCGGCTGACCAATGTCGAGCTGGCCAAACGGGTCGGCCTGACCCCGCCGCCGTGCCTGCGCCGCCTCAAGCGGCTGGAGGAGGCCGGCGTGATCACCGGCTACCGCGCCGTCATCGATCCCGAGGCCGTCGGCCGCGGGCTGGAGGTGATGGTCGACGTCGAGGTCTCCGCCAACGACCTGGCGACCATCGAGATACTGGAGAAGACGCTGTCCTCCTACGAGGAGGTCGTCGAGTTCCGCCGGATGTTCGGCCGCCCGGACTACTTCCTGCGCGTCGCCGTCGCCGATCACGACGCCTACAGCGCCTTCCTCACCTCCAAGCTCACCGGTCTGCCCGGCATTCTGCGGGTGGAGTCGCACCTGACCATGGAGAAGATCAAGACCGACTCCTGAACGCCCGCGCGGGCCAGGGGCCTGTGGGCGCACCACCCCAGCCGGCCCGCGGGCGCCGCGCCTCAGGTGCCCAGCACCCGCGCCAGTCCCCGCAGCACCGCCGAGCGGCCGCGGTCCGGGACCGTCCACAGGGTCTGGCCGCGTACGCCCCACCGTTCCAGCAGGGCGTTCGCGGCGAGGAAGCCGGTGGTGGCCGCGCGTTCCATCAGGGCCACCGGCAGGCCGGTGCGGACGAGGTCGCCGGCGACCGTGACGGCCGGGTCGGGGGTGCGTACGGTGGGGCGGTCGTGGTGGCCGCCCACCGGGAACAGGGGGCAGTCCGCGCGCCACTCGTGCCGGGCGTCGACGACCTTCGCCCGGCGCGTCTCGGGATAGACGCGCGGCAGCTGGCCGATCAGCCGGTCCTGCTGCGCCTGCCGGGCGGTGTCCGTACCGAGCGCGTAGGCGTGCAGTTCGACCACCGAGCCGCCGCTGCGGGCGGCCCACCGCGCGGCCTCCCCCTCCCAGCGGTCCAGCACGCTGACGTTGTCGAGCGGGCCGAAGCCGCTGGTGCCGAGGAAGCCCGGCCGGTCCGGGGCCACCGGCCGGTCGAGCCAGAGCCGGGAGACGAGGAACGGCGGCGCGGTCCGCAGCCGCAGCATCCGCGCGCGCCAGCCGGGCGTGCCCAGCCCGGGTGAGGCGGCGACCAGGTGGCGCAGCCCGGCCACGTCGAGGGCGAGCACCACCGCGTCGTGGCGTGCCGCGCCGTGGCCGCCCCGTACGGTCACGCCCGCGCCGCCATCCGGTGCGGACGTCCCGGACTCCACGGTCTCCACCGCGCAGCCGGTCCGCAGGGTGACGCCGTGGCCGGTCAGGTAGCGGCCGAGCGGTTCCCACAGTGCCTGCGGGAACGGTTCGCCGGGGACGTCGAACAGCAGCCCCTCACTGGAGCCGAGGAAGTAGATGTGGAACATCAACGCCATCTCGGCGGCCGACAGTTCCTCCGGGTCGGCGAAGAAACTGCGGGAGAACACCTCGAACGCCAGGTGGTGCGCGGCCTCGGGGAAGCGGATGCGCTCCAGCAGCCGGCGCGCGCTGACGCCGTCCAGGCGGTCGTACACGTCCGGTGTCCGTACGTCGAGCAGCGGCAGGGCGGCTCGCGGGTTCATCCGGGCCATCTCGCGCAGGGTGAAGGTCGGACTGAGCGCGGCGAATCCGAGGGCGCTCCACGGCGGGGTGCGCGGGACGCGGGCGAAGCTGTCCTGGAGGCCGCTGCTGTGGCGCAGCGGGTAGTCGGGCAGTCCGGTGAGCGCGGTCAGCGCCGGGTCGGCCCGCCGCAGGAGCCCCCGCAGGTTGTAGTACTGGCGGAAGAAGGCGTGGAAGCCGCGGGTCATGGTCGCCCGGGAGCCGTCGGCGAGCCGGATCCGCTGCCCGGCGAGCCGGCCGCCGAGCCCCGGCTCGCGTTCGTAGAGCGTGACCCGGACGCCCCGTTCGGCGAGTCCGGTGGCCGCCGCCAGCCCGGCGATGCCGCCGCCGACCACCGCGACGTGCGGTGCCTCCCCGGTGATCCTCGCCCGGCCCGGCGCCGGCGGCACGATGCGGGCGCGCCGGTCACGGCCCCGGCGTGGCGCGGTGGCGGTGCGCCGGGCGGTGGCCGGGGGTTCGGCGTCACTCGGGAGGGTCGTCATCGGACGGTCCGTTCCTGTGCGGGGCCGGGGCGGTGGGCGGTACGGGCTCTCGCGCGGTGGCTGCCGTACGGGCCGGTCGTACGGGCGGACGGCGGCGCAGGCCCGGCAGTTCGGCCACGGTGCGCAGCATGGGCAGTACGGGCGTGCGCAGGCCGATCGACAGGTCTTCGCGCAGCCGGGTGCCGCCGTCCAGGAAGCGCAGCAGCCGTTCCATCGGTACGCCGCGGAACAGCCCGGTGAAGAAGCCGGCGCCGTCGACGCGTCCGGTGTCCAGAGCGCGCAGCAGGACGGCGTCCATCAGCCGCGAGCGCGCGGAGTGCGGGGGCGGCGGGGCCGGGGTGCGGCCCTGGTGGAGGGCGGCGGCGACGGCGCGGGTCTGGCGCTGGACGGCGGCGAAGGTGTAGCCGGTCGACGGGCGGGTGGCGCCGCCCGCCGCGCCGATCCGGAAGACGCCGGGCCCGGCGCGGCGGGGGAAGCGCGCGTCGGTCATCGGAATGACGCCCTGCTCGGAGGCGGTGATCCGGTACGGGCCCAGCGGACGGACCTCGGTGAGGTAGTGGCGCAGCGCGCGGTGGTAGGCGGCCTCGTCGAGCGGGGCGGCGGAGAACTCGGTGTACTCGACCAGCGCTTCGCGGGGGCCGAGCGGAAGCACGTAGCCGAAGGAGAGCCCGTGGTCCGGCTGCGGGGTGCGGAAGTCCATCAGGTCGGCGGTCGCGGGGTCGAACTCGGGCCGCTCGGTGCGGACGAACCAGCCGTGGAAGTGCTGGAGCAGGGTGGTGCGCGCGGGCGGCAGGGCGGGCAGTGGCCGGGAGTCGAAGACCCAGCGGGCGCGGATCCGTACGGGGGCGCCCGCCGCCGTCGTACCGCGGACCTCGGCCCCGCCGCCCGGCAGCGTCCGCACGTCGTCGACGACGGCCGCCAGCCGGTGCGCGGTCGGGGTGGCCGCGAGCCGTTCGCCGACCAGCTTCTCGAAAGCGGCGGAGCGCATCATCTTGTAGCGCAGCGGTGCCGGGCGCCCGGTCAGTGCGGCCCCGTCGGCCCCGTGGACGCGCAGCCGGTCCCAGGAGGCCGCCAGCACGTCGTCGTACTCGCCGTCCGGCCCCTCCCAGTAGCACCAGGTGCGTTCCGGGGGCCGCAGCGGACCCGGAGGTGCGTCCAGGACGGTCACCTCGGGGCAGCGGGCGCCGGCCGGCGGGCCGCAGAGCCGGTGGGCGAGGGAGAGTCCCGCGGCGCCGCCGCCCACGACGGCCACCTCCGTGTCGTACACGCCGCCTCCCTCCCGTAGCGCCGGGCACCGCGCCGACGGGCGCGCCACGTCTCCGTGTGCCCGCCCGGCCGGGTTCCACCGGCCACGGTCATTACAACGCCGGACACCCGGCCTTCCACGGGTGACACGCGCCGCGGCAGCGGGAGAGGCGGCGCATCGGGCCGGGCGCGTCCGCCCCGGAACGGAGAATGCCCCGGCCAGACGGGGGGAGCTGGCCGGGGCGGTCCGGGTACGGGCCGGGACGTCGCTCATCCGCCGATGAGGGTCCACTCAACCCGTGATCAATTGAACGATAAACCACTGCGGGCGCATCCGCCAAACCGGATCGATGTGATGCATATCGCTCCCGACGACCGCACCCTCCCCGCCGGGGCAGGAAGGCCGCCCGCCCGCGGCGGAACCGTCCGCCGGACGCACGAAAGCCGCGCAGTGAGGGCACCGGCCCCCGCTGCGCGGCAGTCGTCGGAAGGTCAGGCGGTCACCGGATCAGGAGATCAGGACGCCGGGGCGAGCTGGGCCGCCAGGCCGTTGCGCCACAGGGCGTCCACCCGGGCGCGCTCCTGCGCGTTCGGGTTGGTGTTCTGGCAGGAGGGGCCGGGGCCGCCGCCCGACATCAGCTCGCTGCAGGGGCCCGAGTAGTGGTCGGGCAGGCCGAGGACGTGGCCGGTCTCGTGGGCCGTCACCCGGGTGGAGTTGTACTGCTGGTTCTGCCGGTAGTCGAGGAAGATGTAGCCCCGCCCGTGGCCGTCGGTGCTCGCGTAGGAGCCGCGGGAGTCGTTGCCCTCGTAGTACCGGAAGTCGGCGTTGGAGCCTTCCTGGAGCTTCACGTTGCGCACGGAGCTGTTCCAGATCTGCGTGCTGCGGGCTATCTGGCTGCGGAAGGTGGGGGCGCTGCTCGCGTTGTACGTGACGGTGACCGCCTGGACGCCGGGCGTGGCCGCGCGCTTGGCGGCGGCCGACTTCATGACGGCCTGGAAGAACGCCTTGTTGGCCGCGGCTTCCTCGGCGGAGCCGGCGTACTTGGCCATGGAGGCCGGGGAAGAGACATTCGCGGGGGCGGCCGGGGCGGAGGCGGCGGTCGCGGGGACGGTACCGAGGGAGGCGGCCAGACCGAGGCCGAGCACGGCGGTGAGAACCGTACGGGTGGGTCTCATGGGGGAACCTCGTCATCCGTGGGAGGGATTTGGTACCGGGATTGTGAAGGAATCAAGGTCCGCTGCGGATGACAGCTTTTGGTGATAGTGCGGTGACATCGCCCCACCCGTCCGCCCGTCCAGGCAGCCGCGACCCCCTTGTCACACGCGGTTCATGAGGTGGTCAGGGCACCGTTCACACCGTCGGCAAGGGAATGTGGCACGTGCCCGTGTCATCACCGCATCCGTCGAATGACGTATTCCGCATGCGGTCGACGCAGGTGCGGACGTCGGCGCGGACGCCGACGCACAGGGGAACGGGCGCGTCCGGTGCGGTACGGACGCGGCCGATGCGGTACGGGCGGGCCGGGAACCGGCCAGGGCGTCAGCCGGGCAGCGGGTGCGCCCGGTTGAGGTTGAGCAGGGGCGCGAGCAGGTCACCGTGGCGCTCACGGCGCTCGGCGACCGCGTCGAAGAGGAAGGTGAGCTGCTCCGGGTCCGTACAGGCCTCGATCTCGTCCCAGGTCACCGGGGCGGAGACGGTCGGCAGCTCGCGGGCGCGCACCGTGTAGGGGGCGGCGGTGGTCTTCGAGGCGGAGTTCTGCGAGAAGTCGATGAAGACCTTCCCGGGCCGCAGGGCCTTGGTCATCCGGTGCACGACATGGCCGGGCAGCGTCCGCTCCGCCTCGACGGCGACGGCCTTGGCGTACGCGGTGACGTCGTCCGAGGGAGTCGGCTCGATCGGTACGAGGATGTGCAGGCCCTTGGAGCCGCTGGTCTTGGCGTACACGTTGAGGCCGTCGGCCATCAGGCGCTCGCGCAGCCACCGGGCCACCCCGCAGCACTCCACGATCGTGGCCGGCGCCCCCGGGTCGAGGTCGAGGACGAGGCGGTCGGCGATGCGCGGCGCGGCGGCGGTCCACTGCGGGGTGTGCAGCTCCACGACGAGGTTCGCGGCCCACATCAGGGTCGGCACGTCGCGGACCAGCACCTGCCGGCGGGATTTCGCCGTGCTGCCGGGCACGTCGGTGGTCTTCACCCATGCGGGCGTCCCCGGCGGCACGTTCTTGGTGAAGAACTGCTGGCCGTCGGGCCCGTCGGGATACCGCAGGAAGGAGACGGGCCGGTCGTGGACGTGCGCGAGGAGGGCGCCGGCGGTGGTGGCGTAGTAGTGCAGCAGCTCGCCCTTGGTGGTGCCGGTCCGCGGATACAGGACCTTGTCCAGGTTGGTGAGCGACAGCCGCCGCCCCTCCACGACGGTGATTGGCGACATACCATGACAATCCCATAAAAAAGCCACAGCAGGGATGAGACATGCGATCTGTTTGGAACGGGTCTATCTCCTTCGGGCTGGTCAGCATCCCCGTGAAGACCTACAGCGCGACCGAGCGCACCTCCTCGGTCTCGTTCGTCCGCATCCACGAGAAGGACGGCGGCCGCATCCACTACCGCAAGGTCTGTGAGCTGGACGGCGAGGAGGTCCCCAACGAGGAGGTCGGCAAGGGCTATCAGGCCGCGGACGACACGATCGTGCCGATCACCGACGAGGACCTGGCCAAGCTGCCGCTGCCGACGACCAAGACCCTGACCATCCTGGCCTTCGTCGGCGCGGACGAGATCGACCCGCTCCAGCTGGACAAGTCCTACTTCCTGGGGCCCAACGGCGTCGCCGCCGCCAAGCCGTACGCCCTGCTGCGGGACGCGCTGGAGCACCAGGAGAAGGTCGCGATCGGCAAGGTGGCCATGCACGGGCGGGAGACGCTGGCCATGCTCCGGTCGCACGACGGGGCGATCGCCATGCACACCCTGCTCTGGCCGGACCAGGTCCGTTCGGCGCGCACCGTCGCCCCGCGCGACGATGTGGAGATCCGGCAGAACGAGCTGACCCTCGCCGAGACGCTGATGGACTCGCTCGGCGACCTGGACGAGGCCGAGCTGCACGACGATTACCGCGAGGCCGTCGAGGAGCTGGTCGCCGCGAAGCTGGAGGGCGGCGAGCCGGCCGCGCCCCGCGCCGCGTCCGGCACCGGCGGCAAGGTCATCGACCTCATGGCCGCGCTGGAGAACAGCGTCCGCGCGGCGCGCGAGTCGCGCGGGGAGGGCGGCGGGGGCACCGGCGAGGGCGGCGCCGCGGAGGCCGAGCAGGACGAGGGGCAGGACGAGGAGTCGGCGTCGGTCACGCCGATCAGGGGCCGCAAGGCGACGGCGAAGAAGGCCGCGGCGAAGACCGCGTCCGGCAGCGGCACCAAGAAGACGGCGGCCCGTAAGACGTCCGGGTCCGCGGCCAAGAAGCCCGCCTCGGGCAAGGCGTCGGGAAGTTCCGGTACGAAGAAGACGGCGGCCGGCACCGGCTCGGGCGGCAAGAAGGCCACGGCGAAGAAGACGGCCGCGAAGTCCGCGGCCAAGTCCACGGCGAAGAAGAGCGGCAAGCGGGCGTCGGCCTGACACGGAAGCCGTACGCGCCCGGGCGGGGCCCGCGGCGGTGCCCGGCGGCCTTAGAGTCGGTGCATGGCTTCAGACGAGGGAACGGTGCGCGTCGACAGCTGGATCTGGTCCGTCCGGCTGACCAAGACGCGTTCGATGGCCGCGACGGCCTGCCGCGGTGGGCACGTACGGGTCAACGGTGAGCGGGTGAAGGCCGCCCACGCGGTGCGCGAGGGCGACGAGGTCCGGCTGCGGCAGGGCGGGCGGGAGCGGATCGTGGTGGTCTCGCGCCTGGTCCGCAAGCGGGTCGGCGCCGCGGTCGCCGCGGAGTGCTTCGTCGACAACAGTCCCCCGCCGCCGCCCCGCGAGGAGATCGCCGCGGTCGGCCACCGCGACCGCGGCGCCGGGCGCCCCACCAAGCGCGACCGGCGCGAACTGGAGCAGCTGCGCGGCGGCCGCTGAGGCGACGCGGGGCGTTCCCGTACGGGCGGGCGTACGGGCCTACGAACGGTATGTGCCGCCGTACGGAAACGCCCCGCGCGCTCACAGTTCGCTCAGGTACACCCAGACGCCTTCGTCCCGCACGAAGCGGCTGTTCTCCTCCTGGACGCCGGGCTCGCCGTCGAGCGTGTAGTGCGCCCGGAACTGGACGGTGCCCTCGCTGTGGAAGGCGCTGCCGCCCGTCGTGGTGACGATCTCCAGGCGCGTCCACCGCTGCTTCGGCTCGAAGTCCAGGACCGCCGGGCGGGTCGCGGGGTGCCAGGTGCGCAGCAGGTACGCCGCGTCGCCGGCCGGGAAGGCGCTGTAGCGCGAGCGCATCAGCCGCTCGGCCGTGGGTGCCGCCGTCCGTCCTTGGTGGAAGGGGGCGCAGCACTCCGCGTAGGAGGCCTGCGAGCCACAGGGGCAGGGGGCGGAGGGGTCGATCGCCGTTCGCCGGCGCGCGTGGAATGTGGACACCCCTGGATTGTGCCGGTTACGGGAGGCCCGTCGGCCGCTGCCCCCAAGGACCACCGGTGCGACGCCCCGGCCCCGTCAGCCGGCCGCGCTCCGCAGCCACTCGTCGACCGTCGCCGTCACGGCGCGGGCGAAGCGGTCGATGCCCGGTGACCGTACGGGACACGGGCGGGGCGTGGTGGTCGTCGGGGCCAGGCAGAAGTGCAGGGCGTCGTCGGTGCGGTGCAGGTCGGTGGTGCCGCCGCCGGGGGCCGGGTGGGTGCAGTACGCGGGGTGCGCGCGCTCGTAGGCGTCGCAGGGCAGCCGGCGGGTCCACCGGTAGCGTTCCGCTGCGGGGCTGAGCGTGCGGCCCGCGTCCGCGTACAGGTCGCCGGACGCGGCGGCCTGGGCCGCGTAGACGGCGTTCACCCGGCGGATCCGGTCCGGGTGGAAGGCGTCGGGGGCCTGCGAGGCCCATACGATCTTCGGGCGGGCCAGACCGGCGGCCCGGGCCGCCGCGGCGATCTCCTCGGTCAGCGCCCGCGCGTCCGCGGCGTACCGGGCGTAGTAGCCCGCCGTGCCGTACGTGTCGCCCGCCATGCAGGGCGTGTAGCCCCAGGCGTTGCCCCAGAACTAGAGGATCACGACGCGCGGGCGCACCGTCCGTACCAGTGCGGCCGCCTTGTCCTGGGCCGGAACCAGCGACTTCCCGCGCCAGGCCGTCAGGTAGTCGCACAGCGTGGTGCCGGAGTGCGGCGCGCTGTGCAGCTTCACGCGTCCGGTCGCGCCGAGCCGTTCGGTGAGCACCTGCTGGCTCTCCATGGCCAGCGAGTCACCGAGGTAGAGGGCGGGCACGGCACGGGCAGGCGGCCTGGGCGTCGCGCTCCCGGCGGAGGCGTCCGGTGGCGGTGCGGAGGTTCTGCCGCCGGCTGCCGGGGCGGTCGCGGCCGGGCGTGGGCCCGTGGGCGTGTCCGTCGGGTCGGAGGCGAAGACGACGCTCCAGCCGAGGGCGCCGACCAGGGCCAGGGCCACCACGCCGAGCAGCGGTACCACCCAGCGCTGGGTCATCGGGCCGCCCCTGGTCGCGTACGGCCGGCAGCTCATGTCAGGTGCACTTCATGCCGGCCCGGGCAGGCCAGCCAAGCACACCACGCGCCACGGGAAAAGACCGCCGCCTGCCGAAAGCGGCGGCCGGTGCGAGCGGCAGCAGTGGGGCCGGCGTCCGGAACAGCCCGGGACCTGTCCTGGACAAGCCCGGACAGCCCATCGGTGGACGGCGCGGGCACCGGGTCGGCAGTGTCGTCAGGGAACCCGGGAACGCGGAGCGCAGCGGGGCGCCCGTTCACGGGGGTGCGGACAGTGCGGGCCGGCGGCCCACCGGCGAGCGCGGGTACGGCGGTACGGCGTGCCCTGCCCGCCGGGCGCCCCTCCGCGTCCGCGGTCCCGGGCCGGTGGTACCCGCACGTCGTGCGGCGGTGCCGCACCGGCCCCATGATGGAACCAGCGGAGGCACTGCCGGCCCGGCGGGACTCTCCGGACCCGAGCGATCTTTCGGGAGGCGCCATGGGCAAGGACAGCAGTGCGGGTTCCGACGGGGCCCGCGCCGCGCGGCAGCGGGAGTTCTACACGGGCGGTGAGCGCCCGTTCGACCCGGAGGACCTGGTCATGGCCAGGGGCCTGGATCCGACGCCGGAGCGGGTCGAGGAGGCCCGCAAGCTCATCGAGGAGAAGGGGGCGGCGGCGATCGAACGCTATCTGCCGTAGCGGCGCCGGGAGCGGGCGTCCCGCTCAGTCCGACGACACCAGGGCGGCGATGCGCGCACGGTAGGCGGCGCTGTCCTCCTGGCTGAGCGGCAGCCGGCCGTCGCCCGCGAGGTGCGACGGGAGGTACGTGGCCTGCTTGACGGCCTGGGACAGCGGACCGGGCAGGTTCAGCAGGAGCTGGCCCTGTTCGGCGGTCTCGATGACCATCCACGCGTCGGAGCCGCGGTCGTCGGGGGTGGTCGGCTCGATGGTGCTCACGGCCGTCACGGTCAGGGTGGGCGGTACGTCGGTGGTCGTCGTCGGTATGCCGGTTCCCGTCGTGTTCTCGTTCTCCGTACTCATGTTCCCTGCCTAACAACCGGGTGCGGGTCCTGGCCAGCGTCCGCGCCGAGTCGTGTCTCACAGTGGCCGGGGGAATGCGGCCGGGGGGCCGCGGAAGGAGAGGTGACGACGGACATGGACCGCAGAAGAGACCTGGCCAAAGTGGCCCGTCCGACGCGCGCCGCCGGGGCCCGATCGCCGATCATGGCCCGCATGGACGAGGACACCCACACCCACACCACCGGCCCGGCATCGGACGCGGCCCGCCGTACGTACGACCGTACGCACGACCGGGAGCGCCGGCAGGCACGCCTGGTGCTGGCGGGGCGCGCCGAGAGCGCGGCGGATCTGGCGATGCTGATCGACGCCCTGGGGCTCGACCCCCGGGAGGACCACGATCCGTCGGAGCGGCGGGAGTGAGGCCGTCCGGTCCGTCCGGTGACGGGGGTGAGGCCGTCCCGTGACGGGAGCGGGGCCGTCCCGTCCCGCAGCCGGAAGGCACTCAGTCCGCGGCCGGAGGCGCGTCCATCTTCTCGGCGAGGGATTTCGGGCGCATGTCCGTCCAGTGTTCCGTGACGTGGTCCAGACAGCCCTGCCGCGTGTCCTCGCCGTGCACGACGGTCCAGCCGCCGGGCAGCTCGGCCGCGGCGGGCCACAGGGAGAACTGGTTCTCGTCGTTGACGAGGACGAGGTAGGCGGCGTCCGGGTTCTCGAACGGATTGGTCATGGCGTGCGGCTCCTTGTGGGGGTGGTCGGGGGTGAGGGGCTAGTCGTTCTTCGGGGGCCGGTCCTTCTTCGATGGCCGTTCGCTCTTCGCTGGCCGTCCGCTCTTCGGGGCGCGGGACGCGTCGGGCGTCGGACCGCCTGACTCCAGCGCGGCGGCGATCACGGGCCCGATCCGGTCGAGGACGTGCGGCCGCATCATGTGCCCGTGCTCGCAGCACGCGTCGTGGGTGTGGACGGCGCCGGAGACGTACGGCTGCCACGCCTCCGCCGGCCAGTGCGGTTCGCCGCGTTCGGGCTCCGCCTTGAACAGCAGCAGGTCGCCCTCGAAGACGGCGGGCCGGAAGGTGTACCAGCGCAGGCGGGTGTTGTCGGTCAGGGTCTCCGCCAGGGCTGTCACGAGGGGTTCTTCCAGGAGGGCGGCCAGCGCGCTGCCCTCCTCGCGCAGGATGTCCGCCGCTCGGGTGGGATCGAGGCCGGTGCCGGTACCGGTGCCGGTGTCAGGGACGGCGTGGCCGACCGAGTCGACGAACAGTGCGGCCACGTCCTGCGCGGTGTGGCGCGGAAGTACGCGTTCGGGGCCGATCTGGAGGGGCGGCGAGTCCAGCAGGGCCAGGAAGGCGACGGTTTCGCCCTGCTCCTGGAGGCGCGTGGCCATCGCGTGCGCGACGGCGCCGCCGAAGGACCAGCCGAGCAGGTGGTACGGGCCGGTGGGCTGGACGGTGCGCAGCTGCTCCAGGTAATCGGCGGCCATGTCCGCGACGGTCGCCGGGCGCGCGCCGGGCTCGGTCAGGCCGCGTGCCTGGAGCCCGTACACGGGGCGGTCGTCGAGGTGGCGCATGAGCCCGGCGTACGGCCAGCTGATGCCCGAGGCGGGGTGGACGCAGAACAGCGGCGGGCGGCTGCCGCGCGGGCGCAGCGGCAGCAGGACGCGCAGGGCGTCCACGGTCGCGGTGGCTTCGTCGGCCACGGTCTCCAGGGCCCGTACGAGCCCGGCGGGCGTCTGGGCCTCGAACAGGGCGCGGATGCCCGGGTCGGCGCCGAAGACCGCGCGGACGCGGCTGGTGAGGCGGGCGGCCAGCAGTGAATCGCCGCCCAGGTCGAAGAATCCGTCCTCGGGGCCCACGGCGGGCAGGCCGAGCACTTCGGCGAAGAGCGCGCTCATCATCTCCTCGGGCGGGGTGCCGGGCGCCCGGCCGCCTTCCGTCGCGGTGAAGACGGGTGCGGGCAGGGCGCCCCGGTCGATCTTGCCGTTGGCGGTCAGCGGCAGTACGTCCAGGAGGACGACGGCGGCCGGGACCATGAAGCGGGGCAGCCGTTCCCGCAGGAACCGCCGTACGCGCACGGCGTCCGGCTCCGTACCGGGAACGGGCACGGCGTACGCGACGAGTTGTCTGCGGCCCGGGACGTCCTCGCGGACGGCCACGGCGGCGCGGTCCACGTCCGGGTGGGCGAGCACCGCGGCCTGCACCTCGCCCAGCTCGATCCGTACGCCGTTGACCTGCACCTGGTCGTCCAGCCGGCCGAGGTACTCCACCACGCCGTCCGGGCGGTGCCGCCCCAGGTCACCGGTGCGGTACATGCGTTCGCCGGGCGCGCCGTACGGGTCGGCGACGAAGCGTTCGGCGGTGAGCGCGGGGCGGTGCAGATAGCCGCGGGCCAGGCCGGTGCCGGTCAGGTGGATCTCGCCCGGCACGCCCGGGGGCACCGGGCGCAGGGTGGCGTCCAGGATGTGCACATGGGTGTTCCAGACGGGCCGTCCGGCGGCGACGTCGGGGCCGTGCGCGACGGCGTGCAGGCTGTCGCCGCCGGCTTCGGACGCGCCGTAGAAGTTGACCAGCCGGGCACCCGGGAGGGCATCGGCGAACCGCTGCGAGAGGGCGGGCGGCAGGGCCTCGCCACTGGTCACCCACAGGCGGCAGGTCGCCAGCAGCCCGGTGTCGCCGTCCAGGAGGGCGGCCAGCAGACTGGGCACGACGGTGATGCGGGTGGCACCGTGCCGGGCGACGAGGGCGGCCAGGTCCGCCGGGCTGCGGGCGGTCAGGGAGTCCGCGAGGACGACCGGCGCGCCGTGCAGCAGGGCGCCGAGCAGTTCGGTGGTGCCGTCGATGAAGCTGAGGGTGGTCTTGGCGAGCACCGGCTGTCCGGCGTGCCAGGGGTAGGTACGGCCGCACCACAGCAGGCGGTTGACACAGTTCCGGTGCACGCCGACGACGCCCTTGGGGGTGCCGGTGGAGCCGGAGGTGTAGATGACGTAGGCGGGGTGGAGCGGGGTGAGCGGGGCCCGCCGGTCGGCGTCGGTGAGATCGGCGTCACCGGAACCGGAACCGGCACCGGAACCGGCTCTCGAACCGGCAGCAGCACCAGCACCGACACCAGCACCAGCGGCCCCGGTGAACCCACCCTCCCCCGCCACCCCACCGCCCCGGCCGTGCCCCGCCCCGTCCAGGAGGAGGCGCGGAACGTCGGCGGCGGGCAGCGCCACCGCGCCGGCGCGGTCCGTGACCAGCAGGACGGGCCGGGTGTCGCCGAGCATGAAGGCGAGCCGTTCGGCGGGGTATTCGGGGTCCAGGAAGAGGTACGCGGCTCCTGCCTTGAGGACGGCGAGGACGGCGGTGACCATGGCAGGGGTGCGGGGCAGCGCCACCGCGACGACGTCCTCCGGCCCGGCTCCGCGGGTGACGAGGAGGCGGGCCAGGCGGTTCGCCGAGGCGTTCAGTTGCGCGTAGGTGAGGGTGCGGCCGTCGGAGATCAGGGCGGGCGCGTCGGGTGTGGCGGCTGCCTGGTCCTCGAAGAGGCGCGGCAGGACCAGGTCGGGGACGCCGTGCGCGGTGTCGTTCAGGGCGCGCAGGGTGCGCCGTTCGCGGGCGGTGAGGAGGTCCGCCTGGCTGATCCGCCGGCCGGGGTCGGCCGTCGCGGCGTCGGTGATGCGGCGCAGCCGCGCCACGAAGGCTTCGACGGTGGGCCGGTCGAAGAGGTCGGTGCTGTATTCGACCATCGCCTCGACACCGGCGGGGGTGCCGTCCGGTGTGCGGTGCTCGGTGGCGTTGAGCTCCATGTCGAGCCGGGCGGTCCCGGTTCCGGCGGGCAGCGGCGTACTGGTGACGCCGGGCAGTTCCAGGTCACGGCCGGCGGCGGACTGCCAGGTCAGCAGGGTCTGGAAGAGCGGGTGGCGGGCGGCGTCGCGGGGCGGGTTGAGGGCTTCCACGAGGAGTTCGAAGGGGAGGTCCTGGTGGGCGTACGCGGCGAGGTTCACGTCCCGTACGCGGCCGATCAGCGCGCGGAAGGTGGGATCGCCGGAGGTGTCGGTCCGCAGTACGAGGGTGTTGACGAAGAAGCCCACGACGTCGTCGAGTGCCTCGTCGGTCCGTCCGGCGGCCGGGGTGCCGAGGGGGATGTCGGTACCGGCCCCCAGCCGGGTCAGCAGCGCCGCCACCGCGGCCTGCACGACCATGAAGACGCTCGCCCCGCAGTCCCGGGCCAGCGCGGCGAGCCGCTGGTGTGCGGCGGCGTCCCAGGAGAAGGACAGGACGTCGCCGTGTCCCCCCGGGACGGCCGGGCGCGGCCGGTCGGTGGGCAGGGCCAGCTGGTCCGGCAGGCCGCGCAGGTGCCCGGTCCAGTAGGCGAGCTGTTCGGCGAGGAGGCTGTCCGGGTCGTCGGCGTCGCCGAGCAGTTCGTGCTGCCAGAGCGTGTAATCGGCGTACTGGACGGGCAGGGGCGGCAGGTCCGGCCGGCGGCCCGCGCGGCGGGCGGCGTAGGCGCGGGCCAGGTCGCGCCACAGGGGGCCGAGGGACCAGCCGTCGGCGGCGATGTGGTGCACGACGAGGACCAGCACGTGGTCCGCGGGGCCGAGGACGAGCAGGTCGGCGCGGAGCGGGAGTTCGCGGGTCAGGTCGACGGGGCGGCGGGCGGCCGCGCGGATCCGCTCCGTCAGTTCGGTCTCGTCCCGGCCCGTCGCGTCCGTGACGGTCACGGCGGCGAGCGCGGCGTCCCGGCCGAGCACCGTCTGCCGGGGGACGCCGTCGGTCTCGGGCAGTACCGTGCGCAGCACCTCGTGCCGTTCCATCACGTCCACCAGCGCCGTGCGCAGCGCGGCGGCGTCCAGCGTGCCGGTGAGCCGCATGGCGAGCGGGATGTTGTACGTGGCGCTCGGGCCCTCCATGCGGTGCAGGAACCACAGGCGGCGCTGGGCGTGGGACAGCGGTACGGCGTGCGGGCGGGCGGCGGGGCGCAGCGCGGGCCGGGGCCGCCGGGCGGTGCGCAGCCGCCCGGCCGTACCGGCGACGGTCGGTGCGGAGAAGAGGATCCGGAGGTCGAGTTCGGTGCCGAGCACGGCACGGATGCGTCCGGCCAGCCGGGTGGCCAGCAGTGAGTCGCCGCCGAGGTCGAAGAAGTTGTCGTCCACGCCGACCGCGGGCAGCCGCAGCACCTCGGCGAACAGGCCGCACAGCACCTCTTCCTCGGGCGTGCGCGGCGTGCGCCCGTGCGGTGCCGGGGCGAAGCCGGGGTCGGGAAGGGCGTTGCGGTCGAGCTTGCCGCCGGCCGTCAGCGGAAGCGCGTCCAGCGGGACGACGGCGGCCGGGACCAGGTAGTCGGGCAGCCGGGCGCGCAGGAATTCCCGTACGGCGCCCGGTTCGGGGGCCGGGCCTGCGGGTGCGGCGACCACGTAGCCGATCAGCCGCGCGGTGCCCGCAGCGTCCGTACGGACGGTGACGGCGGCGCGGGCGACGGCGGGGTGGGCGGTGAGCGCCGCCTCGACTTCCCCCGGCTCGATACGGAAGCCCCGCACCTTCACCTGGGCGTCGGCCCGGCCGACGAACTCCAACTGCCCGTCGGCCCGCCACCGCACCAAGTCACCCGTCCGGTACATCCGCGCCCCCGCCTCCCCGAACGGACACGCCACGAACCGCTCGGCGGTCAGCCCAGGCCGGTTCACATACCCCCGCGCCAGCCCGGCCCCCGCCAGGTACAGCTCCCCCACCACGCCCGGCGGTAGGAGCCTGAGTGCCGCGTCCAGCACGTAGGCCCGGCTGTGGGTGACGGGTGCGCCGATCGGCGGGGTGCCGGTGCCGTGCAGGGGTTCGCTGAGGGTGGCGCAGACCGTCGCCTCGGTCGGCCCGTACGCGTTGATCATGCGGCGGCCGGGCGACCAGCGGGCCACCAGTTCGGCGCTGCCCGCCTCCCCGCCGATGACCAGGGTCTCCAGGCCGGGCAGCGGGGCGTACGGGACGCCGGCCAGCACCGTCGGGGGGACGAGGCAGTGGGTGACGCGCTGCCGGGCCAGGAAGTCCGCGAGCGCGTCGCCGCCGAGCGGTCCGGCCGGCGGCACGACCAGGGCGGCGCCCGACGCGAACGCCATCAGCGTCTCCATCACCGACGCGTCGAAGCTGGGCGAGGCGAGCTGGAGCACCCGGCTGCCGGGGCGCAGGCCGAACCGGGCCACCTGGGCGGCGGCGAGGGCGTGCAGGCCCGTGTGGGGCACCGCGACGCCCTTGGGCGCGCCGGTGGAGCCGGACGTGTGGATGACGTAGGCGGGGTGCGCGGGCAGCAGCGGCGCGAGCCGGTCGGCGTCGGTCAGGTCGTGGTCCGGCTGCCCGGCGAGGGTGTGCGGCGTGTCGCCGGCGTCCAGGACGAGGCGCGGCGGGCCGTCCGCCGGCAGCCCGCGGGCGGCGTCGGCGGTGGTCACGACGAGGACGGGGGCGGCGTCCCGCAGCAGGTACGCGATCCGCTCGTGCGGCAGCGCGGGGTCCACGGGGAGGTGGGCGGCGCCCGTCTTGGCCACGGCGAGAGCGGCCCGCACGGCGGTGGCGGACCGTGGCAGGCAGAGGGCGACGATGCGCTCCGGGCCCGCGCCGCGGCTGGTCAGGAGGTGGGCGAGGCGGTTGGCCGCGGCGTTCGTCCCGGCGTACGTCGCCGTCCGGTCCCCCTCGATGACGGCGGGCGCGTCGGGTTCCCTGGCGGCCTGTTCCTCGAACAGTGCGGGCAGGAGCCCCACCGGCAGGACGCGCGCCGGACCGCTCCACCGGTGCAGCAACAGCCGGCGTTCCCCCGCGGAGAGGATGTCCGCTTCGCCGACGGGCCGGCCGGGCCGGGCGACGACCGCCGTCACGAGGCGTCGCAGCCGTACGGCCAGAGTCTCGGCGGTACCGCGGTCGAACAGGGCGGTGGCGTACTCCACCGAACCGTCGATACCGGCAGGCTGCCCGCCGGGGGTCCGCCGTTCAGTGAGGCGGAAGGAGAGGTCGAACTTGGCGGTACCGGTGTGTGTCTCCTCCTGCTCGACCGTCACCCCGGGGAGGGTCAGCGGGGCGCCGGGCGCGGTGTCCACGGTCAGGGCGACCTGGAAGAGCGGGTTGCGGCCGGCCGTACGGTCCGGATTCAGCGCCTCGACCAGCCGCTCGAACGGCACGTCCTGGTGGGCGTAGGCCCGCAGGTCGCGCTCCCGGACCCGTCGTACCAGCTCGTGGAACGACGGGTCGCCGGAGGTGTCCGTACGCAGCACCAGCGTATTGACGAAGAACCCGACCACATCGTCCAGCACGGCATCACCACGGCCCGCGACCGGCGCTCCCAGCGGGATGTCCGTCCCCGCACCCAGCCGGGTCAGCAACGCCGCCAACGCGGCCTGCACCACCATGAACACGCTCGCCCCATGCTGCCGGGCCAGCTCCACCACCCGCCCGTGCACCTCCGCATCCCACCGGAACGGAACGACCGCGCCCCGGTGACCGGTTGCCGTCGACCGCCCGCGGTCGCATGGGAGCGTCAACCCACTCGGCACATCGGCGAGTTCCTCGCGCCAGAAAGCGAGGTGCCGCTCCGTCTCCGCCTCGTCGTCCAGCACCTCCCGCTGCCAGAGCGCGAAATCCGCGTACTGCACCGGCAGCGCGTCCCACTCCGGCGCCCTGCCACCGGTCCGCGCCTCGTACGCCGTCGCCACGTCCCGCCACAACGGCGCCAAGGACCAGCCGTCCGCCGCGATGTGATGGACGAGGAGCACCAGCGTCGACTCGTCGTGGTCGGACGGGAACAGCTCGGCGCGGAAAGGGGGTTCGGCCGCCAGGTCGAAGGCGTACCGTGTGGCCCGCACCACCTCGGAACGGTCGGCCGCCGTCTGCCCGGCGCGCCGCACCGTCAGGTACGACCGGTGCGCATCATGATCACGCACCACCTGGTACGGCTCGCCGTCCGCCCCCTCCGCGAACACCGTACGCAGCACCTCGTGCCGCCCCACCACATCCCCCAACGCCGCATCCAGCGCCGCCGCGTCCACCCCGCCCCGCAGCCGCAGCACCAGCGGCACGTTGTACGTGGCGCTCGGCCCCGCCATGCGGTGCAGCGTCCAGAGGCGCCGCTGCCCGGACGACAGCGGCACCCGGGCGGGCCGGGGCCGCGGGCGGAGCGCCGGGCGCGGGCGGGCCGGGGTGCCGAGGCGGGTGGCCAGGGCGGCGGGGGTGGGCGTCTCGAAGACGGCGCGGAGCCCGAGTTCCGCACCCAGGACGGCGCGGACCCGGTTGACCAGCCGGGTGGCGAGCAGGGAGTGGCCGCCGAGTGCGAAGAACCCGTCGTCCGCGCCGGCCTCGGACACGCCCAGCACCTCCGCGAACAGCCCGCACAGCACCACCTCTTCGGACGTGCGGGGGGCGCGGGAAGCGCGGCCGGCACGGTGGCCGCCGGCGTGCGGCGCGGGCAGGGCGCGGCGGTCCAGCTTGCCGCCGGGCGTCAGGGGAAGGGCGTCCAGGAACACGGTGGCGGCCGGGAGCAGGTGGGCGGGCAGCCGGGTGCTGAGGAAGGCGGGGAGGTCCGGGAGGCCGGGGTGCTCCGGGCCGTCCGGGACGATCGAGGGCTCCGGAAGGCCTGGATGGTCCGGCCCGTCACCGTGCGGCCGCCTCGGGGACGCTCCGGCGGGCACCACGTACGCCACCAGCCTCCGGTCGCCCGGGCGGTCCTCGCGCACGACGACCGCGGCACGGGCGACGGCGGGGTGGGCGGTGAGGGCCGCCTCGACCTCCCCCGGCTCGATACGGAAGCCCCGCACCTTCACCTGGTCATCGGCCCGTCCGACGAACTCCAGCTGCCCGTCGGCCCGCCACCGCACCAAGTCACCCGTCCGGTACATCCGCTCCCCCGCCACCCCGAACGGACACGCCACGAACCGCTCCGCGGTCAGCCCCGGCCGATTCACATACCCCCGCGCCAGCCCGGCCCCCGCCACGTACAACTCCCCCACCACACCGGGCACCACCGGCCGCAGCCCCGCGTCCAGCACGTACACCCGGGTGTTGACCACCGGTGTCCCGATCGGCGGCGGCCCGTCGCCCGTGAGCGGAGCGGACAAGGTGGCGCAGACCGTCGTCTCGGTCGGCCCGTACGCGTCGGCCATCGTGCGGCCCGGCGCCCAGCGTGCCGCCAGTCCGGCGGGGCACGCCTCGCCCGCCACCACGAGCGTGAGTCCCGCGGGCAGCTCGCCGGGGTCGAGCGCCGCCAGGGACGAGGGCGGCAGCGTCAGGTGGGTCACGCCGTACGCGGTCACGGTCCCGGCCAGGGGCGCGCCCGGCAGCAGGTGGTCCGCAGGGGCGGTGACGAGGCAGCCGCCGGTCAGGAGGGCCATGCACAGTTCCCAGAACGACGCGTCGAAACCGGTCGAGGCGAACGCCAGCACCCGGCTGCCCGGTCCCGCGTCGAGACGCTCCCGTTGCGTCGCGACGAGGGAGGCGATGCCGCGGTGGGAGACCAGGACACCCTTCGGTGTTCCGGACGAGCCGGAGGTGTGGATCACGTAGGCGACGCCGGCGGGGAGGGCGGGGGCCGCCCGGTCGGCATCGGTGAGGCCGGTGTCCGGCAGGGCCGCGAGGGCGTGTGCCGTGTCGTCCGCGTCGAGGAGGAGGCGGGGTACGTCCGTGCCGGGGAGCGCGGCGCCGGTCGCGCGGTCGGTGACGAGGAGGGCGGGCGTCGTGTCCCGGAGCAGGAAGGCGATGCGGGCGTGCGGGTGGGCGGGGTCGACGGGGAGGTGGGCGGCGCCGGTCTTCAGGATGGCGAGCACGACCGTGACCTGGCCGGCGGAGCGCGGCAGCGCCAGCGCCACCACGCCTTCCGGGCCCGCTCCCCGAGTGGCCAGCAGCCGGGCCAGGCGGTTGGCGCGGGCGTCCAGTTCCGCGTAGGTGAGCCGGGTGCCGGGTGCGATGACCGCCGGCGCGTCGGGGGTGCGGGCCGCCTGGGCCTCGAACAGCTCGGGCAGCGTGGCGGCGGGCAGGGCCCGGGCGGTGGCGTTCGCGGTCTCCAGCAGCGTGTGCCGCTCGGCGGCGGTCAGGATGTCCAGGCTGCCGATGGTCCGGTCCGGGTCCGCGAGGGCCGCCTCCAGCAGCCTGCGCAGGCGCGCGAGCAGTCCTTCGACGGTGGCCGGGTCGAACAGGTCCGTACGGAACTCCGCCTCCCCCTCGATCCCGGCCGGAGCCCGCCCGGCGTCCCGGCGCTCCCGTACGGCGATGGTGAGGTCCATCTTCGCGGCGCCGGTGGAGAGGTGGACCTCCTCGGCCTCGACCCCCGGGAGGCCGTGTCCGGCACGGTCCGTGCTGTTCATCGCGAGGGCGACGTGGAAGAGCGGGTTGCGGCCGGCCGTACGGTCCGGATTCAGCGCCTCGACCAGCCGCTCGAACGGCACGTCCTGGTGGGCGTAGGCCCGCAGGTCCGTCTCCCGCACCCGGTCCAGCAGCACACGGAACGACGGATCACCGGAGGTGTCCGTACGCAGCACCAGCGTATTGACGAAGAACCCGACCACATCGTCCAGCACGGCATCACCACGGCCCGCGACCGGCGTCCCGAGCGGAATGTCCGTCCCCGCACCCAGCCGGGTCAGCAGCGCCGCCAACGCGGCCTGCACCACCATGAACACGCTCGCCCCGCGCGCCCGGGCCAGCTCCACCACCCGCCCGTGCACCTCCGCGTCCCACCGGAACGGAACGACCGCGCCCCGGTGACCACCGGCAGCCGGACGCGGACGGTCGTACGGCAACGCCACCTCGCCCGGGAGCCCGGCCAGTTCCTGCTGCCAGAACGCGATCTGCCGCTTCACCAGGTCACTGCCGGGCGCCAGCACGTCCCGCTGCCACAGCGCGAAATCCGCGTACTGCACGGGCAGTGCGTCCCACTCCGGCGCCCTGCCACCGGTCCGCGCCTCGTACGCCGTCGCCACGTCCCGCCACAACGGCGCCAGCGACCAGCCGTCCGCCGCGATGTGATGGACGAGGAGCACCAGCGTCGACTCGTCGCCGGATCCCTGGAACAGCTCTGCGCGGAAGGGCAGTTCGCGCGTCAGGTCGAAGACGTACCGCGCCGCCCGCGCCACCTCGGCCGCCTGCCCGCCCGGCGTCACCGTCAGGTACGACCGGTGCGCATCATGATCACGCACCACCTGGTACGGCTCGCCGTCCGCCCCCTCCGCGAACACCGTACGCAACACCTCGTGCCGCCCCACCACATCCCCCAACGCCGCATCCAGCGCCCCTACGTCCACCCCGCCCCGCAACCGCAGCACCAGCGGCACGTTGTACGTCGCGTCCGGCCCCGCCAGCCGGTGAAGGAACCACAGGCGCCGCTGCCCGGACGACAGCGGCACCCGGGCGGGCCGCTCGGTACGTACGACGGCGGGCCGGGCCGCCGCCGCTCCGTCCAGGCGCCGCGCCAGCCCGGCCGGGGTGCGCGCCTCGAACAGGGCACGGACGTTCAGCTCGCGGCCGAGCGCGGCGCGGGCCAGGCCGACGAGCCGGGTCGCGAGGAGGGAGTGGCCGCCCAGGTCGAAGAAGTCGTCCTCGGCTCCCACCTCCGGCAGCCCGAGCACGTCCGCGAACAGCCCGCACAGGATCTCTTCGCGGGCGTCGCGCGGGAAGCGCCCGGAAGCGGTCCCGCCACGGCCCGTGGCGGTCGCGCCAGGTGCCGGGAGAGCCCGCTGGTCCAGCTTGCCGTTGGGGGTGAGCGGCAGCGCGTCCAGCAGGACGACCGCCGAGGGCACCAGGTACGCGGGCAGTCGCTTCCCCAGGTACCGCCGCAGCTCGCCGGGGACCGGCACCTGAGGCTCCGCCGGGACCGCGTACGCGACCAGCCTCCGGTCGCCAGGGCGGTCCTCGCGCACGACGACTGCCGCGCGGGCGACGGCGGGGTGGGCGGTGAGCGCCGCCTCGACCTCCCCCGGCTCGATACGAAAGCCCCGCACCTTCACCTGGTCATCGACCCGGCCGACGAACTCCAACTGGCCGTCGGCCCGCCACCGCACCACATCACCCGTCCGGTACATCCGCTCCCCCGCCACCCCGAACGGACACGCCACGAACCGCCCCGCCGTCCGCCCCGGCCGGTTCACATACCCCCGCGCCAGCCCGGCCCCCGCCAGGTACAGCTCCCCCACCACACCGGGCGCCACCGGCCGCAGCGCCGCGTCCAGCACGTACGCCCGGGTGCCGGTGACCGGCTGCCCGATCGGCGGCGGGCAGCCGTCCGGCAACGCCCGGGACATCGTCGCGCAGACCGTCGTCTCGGTCGGCCCGTACACGTTCACCAGGCGATGCGTGGAGCCCCACCGCTCCGCCAGCTCCGCCGGGCACGGCTCACCGGCCACCGCGAGCACGATGCCCGGCGGCAGCGCGCCGGACGGCACGCCGGCCAGCACGCTCGGCGGCAGCTTCAGGTGGGTCACGCCGAACCGTGTGACGGTGTCGGCCAGTTCCCGGCCGGCGAGGAGGGTGCCGGCGGGGGCGACGGCCAGGGTGGCTCCGGAGAGGAGCGCGGTGCACAGGTCGGACACGGAGGCGTCGAAGCTCAGGGAGGCGAAGAGCAGGACGACGCTGCCGGGGCCGGTGCCGAAGTGCGCGGTCTGTGCCGCGGCGAGTGCGGCGATGCCCTCGTGCGTGACCTGTACGCCCTGGGGTCCGCCGGTCGAGCCGGAGGTGTGGATGACGTAGGCGGGGTGCCGGGGCAGCAGCGGCGTGGTGCGTTCGGCGTCCTGGACCGGGGTGGCCGGGAGGGTGTCGAGCAGGGCTCCGGTGGCGGGGGCGTCCAGGGTGAGGCGGGGTTCGGGGCCCGGCGGCAGGGAGCCGGCGGTGGCGCTGTCGGTGAGCAGCAGTACGGGCCGGGTGTCGTGCAGCAGGGACGTGACGCGCTCGGCCGGGTGGGCCGGGTCCAGGGGTACGTAGGCGGCGCCGGCCTTCAGGACGGCGAGGACCGCGACGATCAGACGGGCGGAGCGTGGCAGGGCGAGCGCCACCGACCGCTCGGGGCCCGCGCCGTACGGCACGATCAGCCGCGCCAGCCGGCCGGCCGCCGCGTCGAGTTCGGCGTAGGTGAGCGTGGCGTCGGCGGCCCGTACCGCCGTGGCCCGGGGCGTCCGTGCTGCCTGTGCCTCGAAGAGGGCGGGCCAGGTGCGCGGTGCGGGAGCGGGGCCCGGGGCGGTGCTCCAGGTGTGCAGGACGCGGGTGCGCTCCCCGGGTGAGAGGACGGGAAGGCCGCAGACCGGCCGGTCCGGGTCGTCCGCCACCGCTTTCAGGACGCGGATCAGGCGGTGGAGGGTGCCGGCCGCGGCGCGGGGGGCGAACAGGTCGCGGCGGTGGCCCAGTTTGAGGGCGAGCCGTTCGCCGGGGAGGACGGCGAGGCTCAGCGGGTAGTGCGTGCCCGAGGTGATCCGGGGTGCCGTCGCACGCAGCGGGCCGGTGCCCGCCGTCGGGCCGGCGCCGTTCGCGGGAAGATTCTCGAAGACCAGGAGCGTGTCGAAGAGCTGATCGTGCCCGCAGAGGCGGTGCAGCCGGGAGAGGCCGATGTGCTGGTGGGGCAGCAGTCCGGCCTGTTCGTCCTGGAGCCGGGCCAGGGTGCGGGCGAAAGGCCGGCCGGCGTCGAGCCGTACCCGTACCGGAAGGGTGTTGTTGAACATCCCGACCATGTCCTCGGCGCCCGGTACGTCCGCGGGGCGGCCGGAGACCGTGGCGCCGAAGCAGATGTCGTCCTGTCCGGTCAGGCCGCGCAGGACCACGGCCCAGGCGCCCTGGAACACGGTGTTCAGGGTCAGGCCGTGGCGGCGGGCCAGCGCGCGGAGGGCCGTGGTCAGCCCGGCGGACAGCGTGGCACCGACGCTGCCGTGCTCCGCCACGCCGCCGCGTTCTCCGGCGCTGCCCTGCTGCTCCCCCCTCCTGCCCTCCGCCCTCTCCCGGCCCTGCTCCGCGCTCGCGCCGGCGGTGCGTCCGGGCGCCACGAGGGTCGGTCCGTCCAGGCCGGACAGGGCCTCCTGCCAGGCCGCTTCGGCTGCCGTACGGTCCTGTGCCGTGAGCCGGCGCAGGTGTTCCCGGTACGGCGCCGGGGCGGGCAGGGCCGTGGCGTCGCCCCCCGCCGCGTACACGGCGAGCAGGTCCCGCAGCACCAGCGGCCCGGACCAGCCGTCCAGGATCAGGTGCTGGACCGTCAGCAGCAGGCGGTGCCGGGTGGGTCCGAGGCGCAGCAGGGTGAACCGCAGCAGCGGGCCGTGGGCCAGGTCGAAGCGGGTGGCGCGGGCGGCGGACGCCATGCGGTCCGCGCGGGCGGCCTGTCCGGCCCCGTCGGTCAGGTCCGCGAGGTCGTGCTCGGCCCACGGCAGGGTGACGGACCGTGGGTGCTGCACCACCTGGACGGGTGTGCGCAGACCGTCGTGCCGGAAGGCGGCGCGCAGGGCGGGGTGCCGTGCCAGTACGGCCTGTCCTGCCGCGCGCAGCGCGCCCGTGTCGAGAGGGCCGTGCAGGTCGACGGCGAGCTGGCTGGTGTAGACGTCCGGGGCCTGTTCGTCGTACAGGGCGTGGAAGAGCAGCCCTTCCTGGAGCGGGGTGAGGGGCCAGACGTCGGCCAGGCCGGGGCAGTCGCGCGTCAGCCGTGCGGTCTCCTCCTCGGTGAGGGCGACGAGGGGGAAGTCGGCGGGCGTGCGGCCGTCCGCGTCCGGTGTCCCGGCCCGGTCCGTGAGGGCGGTGAGCAGCGCCGACCAGGTGTGCGCGAGGTCGCGTACCTCGTCCTCGGTGAACAGGGCGCCCGGCCAGGACCAGGCCGCCGTCAGGACCGGGCCGCCGGTCCGGTCCTCGACCAGCGTGTCCAGCGTGACGAGGTGGGTGACGGGCTGGGCGGGGTCGGCTCCGCCGGTGATGCCGCCCGAGCCGGGGACCGGCGCCCAGTCGCCGTCCCCGGTGGTCCGGGTGAGGCGGCCGAGGTTGTTGTAGCTGACCAGTGGGCGGGCACCGGCGGCGAGGACGGGGGCCGTCTGCGGGTTGAGGTGGCGGAGCAGGCCGTAGCCGAGGCCGTTGCCGGGGACGGCCCGCAGCTGTCCCTTGACGCGCCGGAAGGCCCGGTCCAGTGCGGGACCGCCGGACCGGAGCCGGGCGGCGTCGGCGCTGCCCGGGTCGAGGCGTACGGGGTGGACGCTGGTGAGCCAGCCGACGGTCCGCGCCAGACCGGCGTCTGCGGCCGTGCCCTGCGCCGTACTGCTGTCCGTCTCCGGGCCGTCGTGCCCGTCCTCGCGGCCGTGCCGTTCGACATCGACCAGTACGGCGGTGTCCGGGCAGCCGGTCCGGCGGCGGCGCCAGTCGGCGACGGCCAGGCCGAGGGCGGTGAGCAGGAGGTCGTCGGTCCTGCCGTGCAGGGCGGCGGGCGCCGGGCCGAGCAGCGGGGCCGTGCGCTCCGGCGGCAGGGTCAGGGTCAGCCGCCGTACCGTGCTCGTCAGGTCGCGGGACGGGTCGTACGGGAGGCGGGACAGGGGCGGTTCGGCGGTGCCGGTGATGCCGGTCCACAGGGGGAGTTCGGCGATGCGGTCGCGCTGCTGGGCGAGGTCGGCGAGCCGCTGGGACCAGGCACGCAGGGAGGTGCCGACCGGTTCGAGGCCGGGCGTACGGCCTGCCGCGGCGGCTTCCCAGGCCGCTCGCAGGTCGGGCAGCAGTACGCGCCAGGAGACGCCGTCCACGGCGAGGTGGTGGATCGTCAGCAGCAGCCGTCCTGGCCTGTCGGGACCGGCGTCGAACCAGACGGCCTGGACCAGGCCCGCGGTCCGGCCCGATTCCGGGTCGAGCCGGTCCCGGGCGGCGTCCTTGTGGCGGCGTACGGCGTCGTCGAGCGCGGTGTCGTCACGGCCTGCCACGTCCACCCGGTGCACGCAGTCCGGGCCCGGGGCCGTGTCGTCGCCCGTCCCTGGCGGGGCGACATCCAGTGCCCAGGCCGACCCGCCCACCCGGGTCAGGCGCAGCCGCAGCGCGTCATGGTGAGCGGTCACCGCACGGAGCGCGGTGGTCAGATGCCGGATGCCGAGCCGGGGCGGCACCTGGAGGAGGACGGCCTGGTGGCAACCGGCCACCGGCCCTCCGGCCTCCCGCAGGGCGTGCATGACGGGGGTGAGGGGCAGCGGCCCGCTGTCATGTCCGGTGGACGCGGCAGGTGCCGCTTCCACCGCGAGCGAGCCTGCCCGCGCGGCGAGAGCTTCGACGGTGCGGTGGCGGAAGACGTCGCGCGGGGTCAGGGCGAGTCCGGCCCGCCGGGCCCGGCTGACGAGCTGGAGGGCGATGATGCTGTCGCCGCCGAGGTCGAAGAAGTCGTCGTCGGCGCCTGCCGCGCCGGTGCCGGGGCCGAGCACCTCGGCGAAGAGCCGGGACAGCGTCCGCTCGCGGTCGTCGCGGGGCGCGCGGCCCGCGGACGCCGCCGCGTAGTCGGGCCGTGGCAGGCGCGAGCGGTCCAGTTTTCCGCCGGTGGTCAGCGGCAGCGCGTCCAGGACGACGACCGCGGCGGGCACCATGTGGTCCGGCAGCTGCCCGGCCGCGTACCGGCGCAGCTCGCGCGGGTCGGCGTGGCGTCCGGCGGCGGAGGTCACGTACGCGACCAGCCGCCGGTCGCCCGGCCGGTCCTCGCGTACGACGACGGCGGCCGAGCCGACCGTGGGGTGGGCGCGCAGCGCGGCCCGTACTTCGCCCGGCTCGATGCGGAAGCCCCGTACCTTGACCTGCTCGTCCGCGCGGCCCACGAACTCCAGTGAGCCGTCGGCGCCCCGGCGGACCAGGTCCCCGGTGCGGTACATCCGCTCCCCCGGCGGCCCGTACGGACAGGCCACGAAGCGCTCCGCGGTGAGCGCGCTCCGGCCCAGGTAGCCGCGCGTCACACCGGCGCCCGCGACGTACAGTTCCGCCGCGACGCCCGGGGCGGCCGGGCGCAGCGCGTCGTCCAGGAGGTACAGCCGGATGCCGCCCAGCGCCCGGCCGAGGGGCGGGGGCTGTGTGACCGGCAGCGGCCCGTCGAGGAAGCCGGCGATGACGAACACCGTGGTCTCGGTGGGGCCGTACGCGTGGGCGAAGCGCGCGCCGGGCAGCAGTGCACGGCCTTCCCGCGCGGTGGGGGTCGGCAGCGTTTCGCCGCCGAGCTCGACGCGGCGCAGCGCCAGTTCTCCGGCGAGTCCGGGCTCCTCGCGCAGGGCGCGCGTGAGCTGCTCGAAGGCGGTCGGTGACTGGTGGAGCTGGGTGGCTCCCTCCCGTACCAGCAGCCGCAGCAGTTCCGCCGGGGAGCGGCTCTCCTCGTACGGCACCACCACCAGCCGGCCGCCGTGCAGCAGGGGCCCCCACATCTCCCAGACCGAGAGGTCGAAGGTGTGCGAGTGGAGCAGCGGGGTGACGTCGTCGGCGCGGAAGTCCAGTTCCGGGGCGTCGCTGAACAGGCGGGCCACGGCGTGGTGCGGGACCACCACGCCTTTGGGGTCGCCGGTGGAGCCGGAGGTGTGGATGACGTAGGCCGGGTGTGCGGGGAGCAGTGGGCGGATGCGCTCGTGATCGCCTACGGGCGCGTCGGAGCAGCGGCGGAGGGCGTCGGCCAGCTCCGGCCCGTCCCAGGCGAGGTACGGCGCGGTCGGCGCCGCCTCCGGTGTACGGGTGGTGAGCAGCAGCACCGGGCGGACGGCGCGCAGGATCTTGTTGTTGTGCCCGGCCGGCTGTCCGGGTTCCAGGGGCACGTAGGCCGCGCCGGTCTTCAGCACCGCGAGTACGGCGGTGACGAGGCCGGCCGAGCGCGTCAGTTCCAGCGCCACGTACTGTTCGGGCCCGGCACCCCGCTCGATGAGGACCCGTGCCAGCCGGTTCGCGGCAGCGTCGAGTTCGCCGTACGTCAGGGTGGCATCGCGGAAGGTCACGGCCGGCGCGCCGGGTGTCCGGGCAGCCTGCCGCGTGAACAGCTCCGGCAGCAGGGCCTGATGCGCACCGGGGCCGGCGGTCACGTCCGCCAGCAGGTGCCGCAGCCGTTCCAGGAACGCTTCGACGGTGGCGCGGTCGAGGACGTCGGCGTTGAAGTGGGCGGCGCCGGTCAGGGTGCCCGTTCCGGCGGTACCGCCGGGCGTCTCCGTGACGCTGATCTCCAGGTCGGTGACGAGGGCGCCGGTGGCCGGCTCCCAGGCCTCGACGGTGACGCCGGGCAGCTCGGGGGCTGCGGCGGGGGTGTTCTGCCAGACCAGCAGGGTCTGGAACAGCGGGTGGCGGTCGGCCGTCGCCGACCGGTCCGGGCGGAGTGCGTCGACGACCCGCTCGATGGGCACGTCCTGGTGGTCGTACGCCTCCAGGCCGGTTTCCCGTACGCGGGTGAGCAGGGTGCGGAAGTCCGGCGCGCCCGATGTGTCGACGCGCAGCACCACCGTGTTGACGAAGAGCCCGACCAGGCCGTGCAGCGCCTCGTCGGTGCGTCCGGCGACGGGGGTGCCGATGGGGATGTCCTCGCCCGCGCCCAGCCGCGTCAGCAGGGCGGCGAGTGCTGCCTGCATCACCATGGACGGGGTCGCCCCGCACTCCCGTGCCAGCGCGCGCACCGCGTCCGCGAGGCCACCGCCCCACTGGAAGGGGCAGCTGCCGCTGCGTCCGGTGGGCTCGTCCGGGTGCGGCCGGTCGTAGGGCAGCGCGATCCGGTCCGGCAGTCCGGCCAGCTTCTCCGTCCAGTAGGCGAGTTGTCCGGCAGCCATGGGGGAACCGGTGCCGTCGTCCGTGTCGAGGAGGTCGCGCTGCCACAGGGTGTAATCGGCGTACCGTACGGGCAGCGGGGCCCAGGACGGCGGACGCTTCCGGCCGCGCTCCTCGTAGGCGTACGAGAGATCGCGCCACAGAGGCGCCAGGGACCAGCCGTCCACCGCGATGTGATGCAGCGTCAGGCACAGCAGATGGTCCTCCGGCCCCAGGACGAACAGGCGGGCCCGTACCGGCAGTTCGGCGGCCAGGCCGAACCCTTGGCGCACTTCCTCGTCCACCAGGTCTTGGACGGCGCCCGGTGTGGTCCCGGTGACGGGCATGTGGAGCGGCACGGCATCCGGGGGCAGAACGGACTGGCGCGGCCCGTCGTCATCTTCCGGGAAGACGGTACGCAGCGGCTCGTGCCGCACGACGACATCGCGCCAGGCCGCCTCCAGTGCCTGCCGGTCGAGGCGGCCGGAGAGCCGGAGGAGGAGCGGGACGTGGTGGGTGGGGCGCGGCCCGTGCAGGCGGTGCAGGAACCACATCCGGCGCTGCGCGAAGGACAGCGGCAGCCACGCGGGGCACGGGTTCCGGGCCGTCAGCGCGGGACGGCGGTGATGTCCGGCGGTCAGCCGCGCGGCCAGACCCGCCGGGGTCGGCGCCTCGAAGACCGCACGCAGCCCCAGCTCCGTGCCGAAGGCCGACCGCACCCGGTTCACCAGCCCCGTAGCCAGCAGCGAGTGGCCGCCGAGGTCGAAGAAGTCCTGGTCGGGGCCTACTTCGGCGAGGCTCAGGGTGTCCGCGAAGAGGTCGCACAGGATGTCCTCGCGGGCGTGGCGCGGCGCGCGTCCGCCGGGCCCGGGGCGGGGGGCGTGCCGGTCCGGCTCGGGCAGGGCCCGCCGGTCCAGCTTGCCGTTCACCGTCATCGGCAGCTCGTCGAGGACCAGGACGGCGGACGGCACCATGTGGTGCGGCAGCCGGGCCGCGACAGCTTCGCGTACGGCGGTGCCGAGCGCGGCGTCGGCCCGGCGCCGGGCCGGTCCGCCGGTCAGCGCCCGCAGGGAGCACACGTCACCGCGGGCGCGTACGGCCGGGCGGTGGACGTCGGTGTACGCCACGTCCGCCGCTTCGAGCGGCGCGCCGCCGTGTTCCTCCTCCCGCAGGAACACGGCGTCCAGACTGCCGTCGTCCGCCTCGGACCAGGTGACGAGCGCCTGACAGCCGACGGCTGCGGCCAGGTCGTGCAGCTCCTCGGGGTCGACGGCCGGGCCGGGACCGGCGCCGGACGGCCCGGCGGCCACCGCCGTATCGAGCAGGCGCGCGTTGGGGATGCCGCTCACCCGCAGCATCCCCGGCCGCCCGGTGCGCAGCCGCCGCGCCAGCGACGGCAGCCCGGGCACCTCGCTCCCCCACCGCACCCGCGGCGCGTCGGCGAGGGAGACCACCCGGGCCGGGCCCTTGCGCAGCACCACGTCGTACCGGTAGCGGCTCAGCTCGTTGTGGTACCGCCCGCGTTTGACGCGGAGGTCCACCGCGCACACCGCGGGCAGCGGCCCGTCCGGCAAGGCGGCGAAGAAGCCCGGCGCGACCAGCAGTTCCTTTTCCTGCGCCAGGCTCCGCCGGACCGCGGCGGCGAGCGCGGCGCCGTCCGGCGCCGTGCCACGGGCGCCCGTGCGGTGCCGGTACAGCGCGGTGTGGAAGTGGCGGGCCAGCCGGAGGTCGCGTACGTCGCCGACGAAGAGGGCGCCGCCGGGCGCGAGACGGTCGAGCGCGCCGCGCAGCACGGTGAGGAGGTAGTCCGCGTCGGGAAAGTACTGGACGACGGAGTTGAGTACGACGACGTCGAAGCCGCCCTCCGGCAGGCCCCGCATGTCGTCGGCGGCCTGGCAGGTCAGCGTGGTGCGGGCGGCCGACGCGGGGTCCGCCGCGAGTCTGCCGCGCAGTGCGGTGACGGCCTCGGCGGACAGGTCGGTGCCCCAGTAGCTCTCGCAGTGCGGGGCCAGCCGGGCCAGGAGGAGGCCGGTGCCCACGCCGATGTCCAGGACGTGGCGGGGCCGCAGGGCCCGCACCCGGTCGACCGTCGCGTCCCGCCACTCACGCAGCTGTTCCAGCGGGATCGGCCGCCCGTCGGCGCTGCTGCGCCACCCCGCGAAGTCCTCGCCCAGCGGCACCGCGGGCCGGTCCCCGGAGGCGGCGTACAGGTCGTCGTACACCTGCCGCCAGACCCGCAGTGCCTCGTCGGTGCCCGCCGCGCGCGCGACGGTTCCGCGCTGCGCGGGGGCGGTGGCCGGAGCCGGAGCCGGTACGACGTACCCGACCAGGCACGGCCCGCCGTCCGCGTCCCGGCGGACGGCCACCGCGGCCTGGGCCACACCCGGGTGGGCCGCCAGCGCGGCCTCCACCTCCCCCGGCTCGACACGGAAGCCGCGGATCTTGACCTGGTCGTCGCAGCGTCCGGCGAACTCCAGCCCGTCGGGCCCGCGCCGCACCAGGTCGCCGGTCCGGTACATACGGCTGCCGGGCGGCCCGTACGGGCAGGCCACGAACCGTCCGGCGGTCAGTCCGGGGCGGTCGAGGTAGCCGCGGGCCAGCCCCCTGCCCGCGACGTACAGCTCGCCCGTACCGCCGGTCGGCACTTCCCCCAGCCGCTCGTCCAGCACGTACAGCGCGAGGTCCGGGATCGCCTCCCCGATGACGCTCGGCGCGCCGGGGCGGGCCAGGGACCGGTCGTACGCGGCGTAAGTGGCGTGCACGGTGGTCTCGGTGGTGCCGTACATGTTGACCAGGCGGGGCGCGTCGTCGGGGTGCCGGCCGTACCAGCCGGCGAGCCGGGCGGGGTCCAGCGCCTCACCGGCCAGGACGACCGTGCGCAGCGGCGCGTTCCGCAGGACGCCGGGGTTCTCTCCGTCGGCGGCCGACAGCGCGCCGAAGGCGGTCGGCGTCTGGCACAGGACGGTGACCCGCTCGCGGGCGAGCAGCGCCAGGAGCTCCGCGGGTGCCCGGCTGACGCGGTACGGGACGACCACCAGCCGCCCGCCGGTCAGCAGCGCGCCGAACGTCTCCCACACCGAGACGTCGAAGGCGTAGGAGTGGAAGAGGGCCCACACGTCGTCCGCGCCGAAGCCGAACCACTGCGCGGTGGCGGTGAGCAGGCGGACGACGTTGTCGTGGGTGATCACCACGCCCTTGGGGGTGCCCGTGGAGCCCGACGTGTGGATGACGTACGCGCCGTCGCGCGGGTCCGGCAGCCCGCCGTGGCCGGCGTCGGTGAGGGGCGCGGGCGAAGCCCCGTCCAGGAGCCGCCGCGTACCGTCGTCGTCGAGCAGCAGCGCGGGGACACCGGTCCCGGCGGGCAGCCCGCCGGCCGCCGCACGCACCGTCAGTACGGCGACGGGCGCGGTGTCCCGCAGCAGGAAGGCGATCCGCCCGGCCGGGTACGCGGGGTCCACCGGCACGTACGCCGCGCCGCACTTGAGCACCGCCAGGACGGCCACGACCAGGTCAGCGGTGCGCGGCAGCACCAGCGCCACCGCCCGCCGCGGGCCGGCGCCCCGGCCGACGAGCACCCGGGCCAGCCGGTTGGCGGCGGCTTCCACCTCCGCGTACGTCATCTGTCCGGCCTCGTGCACCACGGCGACGGCGTCGGGCGTCCGCCGCGCCTGCCGGGTGAACAGCTCGCCCAGCGTCCCGGGCGGCACGTCCCGGCCGGTGTCCGAGGCGCTGCCGGGCGCCTCGCCGGGCAGCGCGCCGTCCTGTTCGTCGAACGTCACTCTCGTAGACCTCTCGCACAGCGGGCGCGTGTCAGGACGGCGCGGGGCCGGAACGGTGCCGGACGGGGCGGCTGCCCGCGCCGGAGCGGCAGGGCCGCGGGCCCCGGCCGGTCAGCTCCAGTACTGCAGCGGCTCGTCGGGGCCCTTGCAGGCGATGAATGCGGCCATGCCGACGCGGTGCCCGTCGCGGGCCGGGGTGACGGCGTGCAGCATCCGGGAGCTGAAGACGATCAGGTCGCCCGCCTGTGGGTGGATGACGTGCGCCGGGGGTTCCAGGGCCGCCGGGTCCAGCCCCTCCACCGCCTGGATCGTGCGGGCTTCCGCGCTCGTGGGACCGCGCCGCCACAGCTGGAGATCGCCGCCCTCCTCGGGCACCTGGAGATAGACGTTGGCGACCAGTTGCTCGGTCACTCCGGCGATCTCCGGGGCGTCGGTCTCCTGCGCGATGTGGTCGTTGTGCGGGCGGAAGACCGAGGTCTCCGGGTGGAAGACACGCAGCGCGCCGACGAAGCACGGCCGGCCGCGCAGCCGCAGCAGGTTGGCACCGGCCGGCCAGCACTCCTGGAGCAGCAGACGTACGTGGTCGACCGGGGACAGATACGGCGCGAACAAGGCGCGCACCTCGTGGATCGAGGGCAGTGCGGCATCGTGGTAACGGGCGGACAGTTCGGGATTCCACGCCGTGTCGATGTGCGGCATGTGAACACGTCCGACCGTACTCGTATATTTCTTGTGATAATTCCCCAGCGCCTTGTGCCGCACCGCTTTCCGGGCCACGTCCGCCGCGATCCGCCGGTCGCAGAATCCGGGTACGTGAAGGGCCGCGATCTCCTGTCGGACCAGCCGCAGCAGTGTGTCCCGGGTCAGTTCACGCGCGAAGTCGCCGTCCCCGGTGCGCTCGGGCGCCACACCGGCACCGGTGTCGGAAACAGTCGGGGTCACGTCGTCACTCTCCACTCAGCGGCGCACAGCACGGAAATGACCGGAGGGCCGCCGGCCCGTCACCGCACGGCCGCCCCGGGTCTCGGCACGGAATTGCCGAGGTGCCGCCGGAGCATACGTCCCTGACCCACTGCGCATTTCCGCTTCCGCTCGTGCGTGCACACCCGCCCCCGGAAAGCCCGGGCACGTCCGCACAGCTTGTCCCGGCCCGCCTCCGGCTACACCGCACTCACCGGCAGCCCGCCCCATCGGGGGAACGGAAAGGCTCCTCATGGACGGGTGCCGCTGGAACGACGGTCCGACAAACTGCGGAGGGGAAAGTATGCCCCGGCGCCGTCCGCAACGGCGCCGGGGGCGTCTCAGCCGGTGCCGCTGGGTACCACGCACTCGGCCGGCTGGGGTTTCTTCTCCGGCCAGCCCAGGCCTACGAACGCCACTCTGCGGGTGCGCGGGTCCAACTGCACCACGGCCACCGGCTTGTCGTACGCGTTGCCGCCGTTGGTCAGGCAGATCCAGCCGCTCGTGCCCCGTACCCGGTGTGCGGCCTCCAGGCGCGGCCATTCGGCGGCGACGCGTTCCCGGGACGGTATCGAGTCGGCGGCCTGGGCGTTCGCCAGGAAGACGGCTTCGGCGATGGTGCGTACGCCGTCGTGCACCAGCATCGTGCGGGAATCCTCCAGCTGCACCGGGCCGATGTCACCCGCGGTCTGCTCGCCGATCAGGGTGCGGAGCTCCTGGAGTTCCTTGCGCGGATCGGTCAGATAGGCCGGCCGGTCCGCGGCCGCCGGTTTCCTTCCCGTCTGCGCCTGCCGTTCCTTCTCCCAGGTGCGCAGGGCCACGTCCCAGGCGTCGGGGTGGCCGGGCGCCGCGTACTGCACGGTGATCGTGGGGCTTCCCCCGTCACCCCGGAGTTTCTTCCAGTCGTCGTCGGACAGATACCGGTCCAGCGTCGCCGCGCCGGAGCCGCTGACGATGGTGTATTTCTTCCCGTGGCACGGCACCTCGGCCAGTTTCAGGGCGAAGAGCCGGAGATGGACCGGGCGGCCCGCGAAATAGACCACGTGCGCATCCGATTCGCAGATGTTGTGGCCGATCAGCGAGAAGTGATTGCCGGTCTGGCCCGGGTCGTTGATGCCGGGCGATTCGAATACCTGGTCCTTGGGGCCGGGCGGGCCCGGCTCCGGACGGCTGAACGCCTTGGCGAGCGACTCGTCGTAGATGTCGTGCGGCCGGACGTCCCTGACCAGGACGGTCTCCGCGTCCCGCAGTCCGCCGTGGAAATTGGCGAGGGCGTCCGCCTGCTGCCGGTTGGTGGGAATGATGCGGGCCAGCCCGGGGAACGGGAGCCGGCCGGTGGGATTGTCGGGATTGGCGATCTCGTCGGCGCTGACCCGGCCGGCGAGAACCGGGATCTTCAGTTCGTTGGTCAGCCGCGCGACCGCGGCCTTGGTGGCGCCGAGGCTCAGGTTGAATCCGGTGACGGCCCGCAGGTTGTCGCGGGGGGAATCCGCCAGCGCCGCGAGCCGGCTCACCACCTTCGCCTGCTGCGCGTAATCGGCGCCGGGATTCGCCAGGACGAGACGCAGCAGCGGGGTCTTCTCCATACGGTTGGCGCGGTACTGCGCCAGGTACGCCCCCTGCAATTCGCTGCGGAGCTGCTTGCGTTCGGCGGGCAGCTTCGGCTGCAACGGCAGCATCATCGCCACGGTGACGCTGTTCTTCTCGCCCACCCGCTGGTTCTCCTTGCGGATCGCCTCGGTGACCTTCCGTATCTCGGCGACGCCGAAGTCGTAACCGGAGCCGTTGACGCCGATGCATTCACCGGCGCTCTTCTCGACCCCTTCGGCGCACTGCTCGGGGGCACCGATGTGCGCCGGGAGGAGAAGTGCGGCGGGGACGACCACGGCCAGCACGACGAGCACCGTGCACGCCTTGCGGATCCAGGTGGCCCAGAACGTGTTGTACAGCCAGTTCATCAACGCCGCACCCTCCCTTACCCGATGTGTCTCGTGCAGGTGCACGGTCTGAGCGGCTGCTTGTTGGTGAGCCGGTCACTCCAGTCGCGGGCCGTCTGCGTCAGCGTCCCGGCCCCGGCGGCCGGTTCCTCCCCCAGCCGTTCCAGCAGCTTGGGCAGGGTGTCCGTCACGGCGTCGTCGAGCGGTTCGGTGCGGTCCTCGCAGAGCCGTACGGCGTGCAGCAGCCGGTCGATGCGCTTGCGCCGCACGTCCCCGGGGACCTCCGCCTCGCCCAGCGCCCGCGCGCGCCGGTCGTCGGTACGGCCGAGCAGCGGCGCCTCCGCCACGGCCAGCAGTTCGTCGCACCAGACGCGCGCGCTGCGGGTCAGGAAGGTGCGGTCGAGGTAGTCCGTGACCGTCTCGGCGTCGCCGACCGCCAGGTGGTGGTGCATGCCGTGCGCGGCGGCGGAGCCGAAGAGTGAGTCGGCCACGTCGTCCTCCAGGGCCCGGTAGTGGTCGCGCAGCAGGGTGTGGTCGGCGCGCCAGGCGGCACCGTCCGGCCGCAGCCGGTACAGCCGGCGCATCAGCAGACGGCGCAGGCCGAGGTCGCCGATGAAGTGCCGGGGACAGTGCGGCCAGCCGCTGTCCCGCAGCAGCTCGGCGATGCGGTACGCGGACAGGCTCTCGTCCCGGCCCGCCTGCACCTCGCGCATCAGGAGCTGCGCGCACTCCGCGTCGTGCGCCACCGAGAGGTGGCTGAGCAGGTCGAGCCAGTGCGCGCGCTGCTCCGGTGGGAGGTCTTCCGGCGGCTGACGGACGACGAGGTCGTCCAGCAGCAGGTCCGCGACCGGGCGGCCCTCCGCCTCCTCCCCGGAACGCACCCGCGCCTCCAGCAGGGCCCAGTCGGTGCCCTCCCCGGGCTCCCGGAACGTCAGCGACGCGGTGGCCTCGCCCAGCCGGGTCACGAACAGGGGGCGTCCGCCGCTCAGGCGGTGGATGCCGCTGTCGATACGGAGCTGGGCGGCGTTGTCGCCCTGCGCCCGGCGTACCTGGAGGCGGGCCGTCTCCCTCGACTGCTGGTCGCGCGTCAGCATCGGCATACGGACGAGGAGGACACCCCGCGCCAGGGGCGTGAGGCCGGGGACGCCGCCGGACGGACGGCTCCACCCCGGCAGACCGCCGTCGGAGGGCCGCCAGCTCACGGGCGCGTCGTCCTCCGTACCGGCGGCGTCGCCCACGTGGTGCAGAAAGCGCCCGCCGTCCTCCCGCCGCGCGGTCGCCATCACCACCAGCCGGTCGTGGTGCCCGCGCTCGCGGTCCTCCAGCACCGGCCGCAGCAGCCGTCTGCCCAGGGCGTTGTCCGCGTGGTCGAGCAGCAGGGCCGGGCGCCCGGCCCGCGACAGCCGGCCCACCAGCGAGACGTACGCGGCTTCGATGTCCTGGCGCAGCGCGCGGAAGAGGAAGCCCTCGGCGACCTCGCGCGCTTCGCCGCCCTGCTGGAAGTGCGAGGCGAGCGAATGCAGGCCCAGTTTCGGGTGGCCGCCGGCGCCGGTGTATTCGCCGTAGCACGCCGCCAGGAGCGCCTTGCCTTCCTGGGAGGTGCGGACGAGCAGTTCGTCCAGGACGGCGTTGATGAACGGTACGGCCCCCGGGTGGGCGACCAGGCCGGCGACGACACTGACGTAGGCCCGGCCCGCCCGGTTCAGCACGCCTCGCCAGAAGGAGCCGCGCGGCAGCAGCTCGTCGTGCCGCTGCACCTCGCTGACCAGGGTGGCCGTGTCGGCGAGCGGGTCGCCGGCCGCGACCGCCGCGAGGCCCGCGTACAGCCGTGGAGTGGTGACCGCGCCGCCGTCGCCCTGCCATGCGCCGAACTGCCGGGCGATCTCGCGCAGCACCTCGGTCGTCGCCGAACGCGTCCGCGAGTGCTGTTCGGCCTGTTCCCGGTACACCGGGAGCCCGCAGTCGATGTGCGCCGTCGGTACGTGGCGGCCGAACTCGTTGCGTACGCACTGCAGGAACCGGCCCTTGCCCGTACCGGGTCCGCCGACGAGCAGCACCACAGGCAGGTCGGGGCCGTACAGCGGCTTGCGGTTGCGTCCGGCGCGCGTCTTGCCCAGCAGCCGGGCCACCAAGCCGTCGTCGTCGAGCAGCTTGTCGAAACCGAGATCGTCAGGCACGGGCCCCCCGATGCGTCACCGACCGTACCGCTTGTGATGACACGTCAGGCTAGTGCAGTTCCCCGGCTTTCAGGGAGGGTCGCTCCCGGCCGAACCTCTGGCCCCGGGCGACGCCCCCGCTACTCCTCTTCCGGCTCCCCCGCCGCCCGGACCCGGCCGACCAGCCGCTCGTAGCGCTGCCGGGCCGCCTGCGGGGTGCCCAGCCCCAGCCCGAAGGCCACCTCGGGCCAGGTCATCCCGCGCCCCCGGGCCATCCGCAGCAGGCCGGCCTCCAGCTCGTCCAGCTCGCCGCGCACCAGCGGCAGCAGGCTCAGCGCCGCGGTGACGTCCGCCCGGTCCACCTCCGGCTCCCCCGCCTCCACCTGTGCCGCCCCGCTCATCAGGAACGACACCAGCCGCACCGCCTCGTGCGGCCCGAGGACCGACGGATGCGCCTGCCGCGCCCGCTGCTCCTCCGTGGCCGCGTGCCGCTCCGCGATCCGGAACAGCGCGGCATGCACCCGCTGGGCCCGCGCCTGCTGCGCGTCCGGCAGCGAGAAGGGGTCCTGGCCGGCCGTATCGGGCTCGTCGTTCTGCTCGGAGGTGGGTGTCATGGGGCCAGCATGGGCGCCACTACGACTCATTGTCAACGCCTCGTTGCAAACGATGTGTTTGCAACCCGGGGTGCCAGCCATCGCCATCCATGGCCGCGGACTCCGGGCGACGCCTGCCGGAAAGGGCGGACCGGGGCGCCGTCGTCACCGGCCTTCTGCCGCCGAACGACCCCGGCCCGCCTGGGCTTCGTTCGTCTTCCCCGAGGAACGAAGCGAGTCGATACTGCCCATCGCGGTGGCCGCCATGCGCACCACCGCGCCGATCACCCGGACAGCGCAGCGCCGGACCTGGGGGCGTCCGGAGCCGTGCCGGACTGCCGGGCACCGGCGGCCAGGGCGGCGGCCGTCAGGAGCGTGAACCATACGGTCTTTCCGGCGGCGCCGGGGCGTGAACCCCAGGCGTCGGCGAGTGCTTCGACGAGCATCAGACCGCGGCCGTTCTCCTCGGCGCTGTCCGCCAGCCGGGCCCGGGGCCGGGGCGTGCTGCCGTCCGCGACTTCCACGCCCAACTCCCGCATGCTGTACCAGACGCGCAGCGTCAGCGACCCCTGGGCGTGGCGGACGGCGTTGGTCAGCAGCTCGGAGGCGAGCAGCAGCGCGGTGTCGGCGAGGGCGGCCAGGTTCCAGGCCCGCAGGATACGGAGCAGGAAGTGGCGCCCTTCCGGGACGGACGACGGCTCGCCGGCCAGGTCCACCGTGGCGGTGTCCAGCGGGGCGGCGGGGAAGCCGACGAGCAGGAGGGTGACGTCGTCGGAGTAGGTGGCGGTGTTCGGGAGCAGGGTGTGCAGGACGCGGTCGGCGGCGTCCTCCAGGTCCGGCGCGGTCGTGAAGACCTCGCCCAACGTGGTGGTCAGCAGCTCCAGTTGCGTCTCGATGTCGCTGTGGGGCGTCTCCACCAGACCGTCGGTGTAGAGAGCCAGCGTCGTACCGGCGCGCAGGGGCAGGCGGACCTCCTGGTGCGGTACGCCGCCCACGCCGAGGGGGATGCCGGTCGGCACCGGCAGCGCGCTGACCGTCGCGTCGGGCGTGACGAGCCAGACCGGAAGGTGCCCGGCCGAGCAGGCGGTCACCTCACCCAGCGCCGGATCCGCCTCCAGGTAGGTACAGGTGACGAATTGTTCCGGCAACCCGCGCGTGAACGTGTCGAGCGTACGGATCAGCTCGCACGGCGGCGTCCCGGCCAGCGCGAGCGCCCGGGCGGCGGAGCGCAGCTGGCCCATGACCACCGCCGCGTCCAGACCGCGCCCCATCACATCACCGATGATCACGCCGACCCGTCCGGCGCCCAGGTCGATCAGGTCGAGCCAGTCGCCGCCCACGCCCTGGCCCTGGGTGGAGGGGAGGTAGCGGGTGGCCGCGCGGGCCCCGGGGATCTGTTCGGAGGCGCCCATCAGGCGCAGGGCGAGGGCGATGTGCCGCTGCTGTGCGTACAGTTCGGCGAGTTCCCGCTCGGCCTTCTTGCGGTCGGTGATGTCCCGCACGGTGGAGCAGGCGCCGGTGATGACGCCGTCCCGGTTGCGGATCGGCCACAGGGTCACGTCGACGTCCAGCACCCGGCCGCCGCCGGTGACCCGCCGCGTCTCGTAGTGCTCGATCTGCTCACCCCGGCCGATCCGCTCCAGCAGCTCGGCCTCCTCTTCCTGGAGGTCCGGCGGGATCAGCAGCCCGATGTGCCGCCCGACCATGTCCTGCGCCCGGTACCCGTACAACCGCTGCGCCGCCGCGTTCCAGAACGAGATCTGGCCGTCCAGCGTCTTGATGAGGATCGCGTCCTGCGACGACTCGACCACCACCGCCAGCTCGTCGCTCCGCGCCTCGGCCCTCTTGCGATCGGTGATGTCACGCGTGACGGAACAGACGGCGTGGATGACACCCTGCCGGGAACGGATCGGCCACAGCGACACGTCGACGTCCAGCACCCGGCCGCCGCCGGTGACCCGCCGCGTCTCGTAGTGCTCGATCCGCTCACCCCGGCCGATCCGCCGCAGCAGCTCGGCCTCCTCTTCCTGGAGGTCCGGCGGGATCAGCAGCCCGATGTGCCGCCCGACCATGTCCTGCGCCCGGTACCCGTACAACCGCTGCGCCGCCGCGTTCCAGAACGTGACCTGCCCGTCCAGCGTCTTGGTCAGGATCGCGTCCTGCGAACACTCCACCAGCCCCCGGAACAGCTCCTGCTCGCCCGCGCCGTTCCGCGGAGCATCCACTGCCGTCATGCGTGCCTCACTCCATGACGCACCGGCGCCCCGGGCAACGGGAGTGCCGGCCTCCCGTCGCGGACCCGCGGCCGACCCGAGTACGTCCCCGCCGTGCCTCGCGGACCCTTGCCTGCGAGAGTGCGGTCATTGGAGCATGTGCCGCGCAGCCTCATCAGTGATGTTCACTTTTGGACGTGACTGGACTGAACCTTTCCGCAAATCCGTCCAGTTGCGCTTGATTCCGTACGGCCGTCGCGCAGCGCAGTCGGCCGGTCACCGTCAGGCGGGGGAACGGTACCGTCCGGGCAGCCGGTAGATGTTCTCCGCCCGGATGCCCTCGAAGTCCTCCACGAGATTGAAGGAGACGCGCTCCCCCGACGTCAGGGTGCGGGCCGGTTCGTCCCCCTGGATCGCCGAACGGTAGGCGAGCACGTCCGGCCCGCCGCCGTTCTGGGCGACCAGACCGGCTCCTCGTTCGTGGTCGAACCACTTGACGACGCCATGGGGCACAGCAATCACCTCTGCCGGGTGGTGTGAGCAGGACATCCCACGGGTGCCCTCTCACCGGTGCTTAAGGGAGCGCATCAGAGGGCGCACGTAGCTCCCACCCGGCGCCCGGCCCAGCCCTCACCCAGGCGCACACCGTCCACACGCCGGAGCTTGTGCCGGTACGCGGCCCCTACCCGGCCTTCGGCGCAGCCCGCGCGCCGATACGTGCCGCGGTACGGCGTCACGTCCACCACGGGAAGCTGCACGGGCGGAGCGAACGGCTCCGGCATCCGTGCGCCCGCGAACTCGTCGAGCAGCTCCCCCGCGACGAGTCCTTCGAGGACGGGGTGGAGTGCGTACTCGACGGGATCGCAGCCCGGCTCAGGGACTGAATCAGGGCCTGGGTCAGGGGCCTGGCTCAAGAGCTGGGCGGTGACGCGTACAACGCCGCAGGCCAACGTCTACTCCGTCGGCACCCCACCCGCCGTTTCGCCCCCGGTTTCGGCCGGCGGGGGGTTCGGGGCCTCCGCCAGGCCCCGGGCGGCCAGTCGGCGGCGGGCCATGACGCTGACCAGGGCGCCGGAGGCGGCGGAGCCTGCCGTCTGGGCCGCGCAGGCTGCTTCGAACGCGCCCCGTGCGTCCTGGACCTCCAGGCAGGCGCGGGCCCGTAGAGCGGCTTCCACCATCATTGCCACCTGCTCGGCAGCTATCTGATCAGGCGGCCGGTTCTCGGCGCTGCTGGCCTCGCGCATGGCCCCATGGTCCTGCACCCGTGCGCGGGACGGCATCCCCTCGTCCGCCCGATTCCGAACCCGGGCGCCTCACCCGCCGAAACCGGTACGTCCCTTCCCACCGTTCAAGCCGGACCCGGCCGCCGCGTCCGGTCAGGCGATGCCCGCCGCGTCGAGCAGCGCGGCCGCCGTGGTCACGGCCAGCCCGGCCAGGCTCTCCACCCGCGCCCCGGCACGCGCGCTCGCTCCGTCGAACACCAGGGTCAGCTGACGTGCCAGCAGTTCGGGGTCGGGGGCCCCGCCCCGCTCGGCCTCGGCGCGGAACGCGTCGGTCAGGTGCCGCTTGACCTCCTCGGCGACGATGCTCGCCGGATGCCCGGGGTCCTTGAGTTCGACCTGCGCGGCCAGGAAGGGGCAGCCCCGGTAGTCCGCCGTCTCCGCCAGCTTCTCCAGCCGCTCGAAGACGTACAGGATGCGCGTGCGCGGCGGTCCCGCGTCGACGGTACGCAGGGCGAGCTGTTCCTCGTACGCCGGGGCGCGCCGCCGCAGACTGGCCGCGAAGACTTCGTCCTTGCTGTCGAAGAGCTGGTACATCGAGCGTTTGGACACCCCGGCCGTCCTGCACAGCGTCTCGACCCCGATGGAGGCGCCCTCGCGGTAGAAGAGCTCGGCCGCCGCGTCGAGCAGCCGGTCCCGGGTGGAGGCTCTGTCTGTACTGGACATGCGGGGAGATTATCGCGCTCCGGGGGCCGCGGAAACTGATCGGTCTCCTCGCTCCGTCGGTCACGTCCGTCTCGTCGGTCTCTTCCATCTCATCCGTCTCATCGGCCTCGTCCATCTCGTCGGTCTCCCTGTGGACGTGGCGCGACCGGCGTCGACTCGCCCAGCCCACCCCCCGAGTGCGGCCCTGAGTCGGCCGGTCTATTGTCCTCCCAGTGGAAACCGATCGGTTTCCTCGCTGGACGACGGGCGGCGGACGACAGGCGGCGCAGAGCACCGACAGGCGTCCGGTCGCCCCAGAACGCCGGAGGACATGTGACCGCCACCGTCAAGCACCGCCACGTAGAAGTCAACGGAGTCCGGCTGCACATCGCCGAGCAGGGTGAAGGGCCGCTGGTCCTGCTGCTGCACGGGTTCCCGGAGAGCTGGTACTCCTGGCGCCACCAGTTCGGCCCGCTCGCCGCGGCCGGGTACCGGGTGGTGGCACCGGACCAGCGGGGCTACGCCCGCAGCGAGCAGCCCGGGGACGTCGACGCGTACAGCCTGCTGCACCTGTCCGGCGACGTGATCGCCCTGATTCACGCCCTCGGCGAGGAACAGGCCGTCGTCGTCGGTCACGACTGGGGCGCGCCCGTCGCCTGGGTCACGGCCATGCTCCGCCCGGACGTCGTACGGGCCGTCGCCGGACTCAGCGTGCCGCCCATCCTGCCCGCGGGCATGGCCCCGCCGGAGGTCACGCGACGGCACTACGGAGACGGTTTCTACCAGCTCTACTTCCAGGAACCGGGCGTCGCGGACGCGGAGTTGGCCCGTGATCCGGCGTCCACCTTCCGCCGTATCCTGGCCAGCGGCTCGGGGGACGACCCCGCCGCCGGCGCTCCGCGCCCCTGGGTCGTACCCGACGGCACGACCCTCATCGACTCGGTCCCCGAGCCGGAGCGCCTGCCCGCCTGGCTCACCCCGGACGACGTCGACGCGTTCGTCCGCGACTACGCGGGCCACGGGGAGCGGGCGTTCACCGGCCCCCTCAACTGGTACCGGAACATCCAGCGCAACAACGAGCTGCTGGCGGCTTTCCGGGGCCGCGGCATCGACCAGCCCGCGCTGTACGTCGGCGGGGACCTCGACATGGTGCAGTCGCTGCACGGCATCAGCGAACTGCTCGCCTCGCTGAAGACGGTCGCGCCGAAGCTGCACCGCAGCATCACGCTCCCCGGCTGTGGCCACTGGACCCAGCAGGAACGGCCCGCCGAAGTCAACGCCGCCCTGCTCGACTTCCTCGGCCACCTGCCCGCCCCGGCACCGTCCCGCGCCTGACGTCCGCCGCGCCCCGGCCGGCGCCGTCAGCCGTCTTCCCCGGGCTCCGCAGGCCGTGCCACGCGGTAGATGTAGTGCGCACGGCCGGCGGCGGGGCTGTCCGGTTCGAGTTCGCCCTCCGCGACCCGGCCCAGTCCGGCCTTCTCCAGGGCCCGCCAGGAAGCCCGGTTGGCGACCGGTACGGGGACCAGGACGGCGGTGGCGTACGGGTGGTCGCGCCACGTCGCCCGGACGGCGGCCCGGATCATGCGCGGGCCGTAGCCCCGCCCCACCTGCGTGGGGTCGCCGATGAGGTAGTCCAGGGTCATCGTCCCGCCGGTCACCTCGGCCGCTCCGAGGACGGCGGCCAACTCCGCCCGGTATTCGGGGTGATCGGCGATCCGGCAGCGCTGGACGAGACCGAGCGGGCGGCCGTCCAGGAGGACGAGCAGGTCCTCGGCGGGCTCCTCCCCCCGGGCCACGGGGCCGAAGTCGCGCGCCACGCCCTCCGCCGAGGTGTCGTGGTTCCACCACCGGGCCACGTGCGGCTGCGCCAGCCAGCGCCGCAGCAGCGGGAAGTCGTCTTCGGTCACCCGACGCCATGTGATCACCGCTCACCTCCGGGCGGGAAGGCCGGCCGTGCACCAGGCCACTGGCGACGCCCCAGCTTCTCCTCCATCCACGCCACACCGAAGTCCACCACGTCTGCGGCCTCGAAGAGGTGGCTCTCGGCCGCCCCGACCGTTCCCGTCCTGCCGATTCCGGCGGCGAGCAGGTCCTGGGCGATGCGCGCGAACGGCTGCTGTCCCTCGGGGACGACGGGCGAGTAGTCAAAGGCCCCGTCCTCCGAGTCGATGTCGTGGAACCGCCGCCAGACCCGCTCCCCGTCGACGAGGACCGGCTGCTCGTAGTCCACGAACCGCTTGCCGGGCGCTTCGGCCAGGGCCTCGGCGTGGTGCAGGATCGTCAGGGAGTCCAGCGGGGCACCCAGCAGGAGCACCCGGCCGCCCCTCGCGACCAGCCGTGCCAGCGGGCTGCCGGGACCGTGCGGGTCGTCCCAGGGGTGGTCCGCGACCAGCGCGGTGGCCGACGCGCCGAGCGCGGCGAAGCTCGCGTCGGGGTGGCGGCTGCGGACGGCGCCGGGCCAACGGCGCAGCGCCTCCGGGAGGCGGCCGTTGTTGTGGTCCGCCTCGCTGAGTACGGGGTCGTAGGCGGGGTGCTCCGCGCGCAGGGCGTCCTGCCAGGCTTGTGGCCAGTCGGTGAAGTCGTACGGCGGTGCGTCGTTCCAGCCGCAGGTCACCATGAGGGTGCCGCGCTCCCCCACGACATCGCGGAGGGCGCCGATGACCGTTTCCGGGCCGCCGGTCACGTAGCCGATGGCGGACATCTCCGTATGGAACATCACGGTGTCGCCGTCGCCGAGGCCGAGTGCGGTCAGGTCGCGGACCAGCCGGCTGCGGGTGACCGGGCCGTCGGAGCGTTTGAGCAGGGCGAGTTCGTCCATGGACGGAAGGTAGCCGTCGTCCGTGGGTCCACGACACCGATTTCCGCGGCGGTGGTATGCCCGGCCCCGGCGGCCGCGCGGCCGGCTGGACCGCCCCGAAGGCCGCTGCAATCAGACGGCGGCCGCATCGCCTCCTGGCGCTCCCCTTCCCTCGGACGAACCGTCCCCCTCGGACGAACCGTCCCCCTCGGACGAACCGTCCCCCTCGGACGAACCGTCCTCCTCCGTCCGCTCCCCCTCCTCCGTGTCCGCCCGCGGCAACACCACGACGCCCCACGTGACCAGCACTGCCCCGACCGCCTCGGGGATCAGCCACCAGCCCGCGCGTACCCGCTCCCCGTACACCACGATCCCGAAGAGCAGGCTGACCAGCGCCTCGCCCAGGGTGAGGGCGGGCTGCGAAGCCACCAGCGGGCCGGATTCCATCGCGTTGGCCAGCAGGAACAGTGCGCACGCGCCCGCCGCCACGAAAGCGTACGTCTGCCAGCAGGCGAAGAACGCGCCGGGACCGTGCCGGTCGAAAGTGTCGGTCGCCGCCTTCATCAGCGTGGCGGTCAGGGCGTAACCGATCGCGGAAGCGGAACCGAACAGGGCCGCACGCGCCTTCCCCCGGGGCCGGGCCAGTGCGGCCAGTACGCAGGCGGCCATGGCACCCCCGGCGCCGAGCAGCGTCAGCACCCACGTGCCGGCGGGGACCTCGGTGCTCCCGCCGGAGGGGGCGGCCGCGGCCAGCCCCAGGCCGAGCCCGGCGGCCACCATGACCGAGGCGGCCCAGCCGGCCGCCGGCAGCCGCCGCCGTGCCACGGCACTGGCGATGAGCAGCGTGAACGGGAGTTCGGTGACGAGGATGGGCTGCACCAGCGACAGCGAACCCAGCGTCAGGGCGAGGGCCTGGCACGCTGCCGCACCGACGATGACGGCGATCCCGCCCAGCCACGCCGGACTGCGCAGCAGGTGCCGGACCAACCGGACGCTGAAGGCGTCGCCCGGCGGCACCCTGCGCGCCGCGATCCGCTGGAGCACGGTGCCCGTGGCGTTGGCCACGGCCGTCAGCAGGGCGAACAACGCGGCGAGCACAGCTGGCACAAAGGGCTCCTGCGGTCCGGCGCGGCGGTCACCGGCCGCCACTGCCCTTACGGTGCCAGACCCGCGGCCCGCCCCGGAACCGCGCTGCCGCGACACGCGCGACAGGCCGGCCGGTTCCGCCGCCCGAGCGTCCGCGCGTCTCCCTGAACACACAACCTGACCTGCAATGATGCGGGCCCTGGGGGCCATCCGGGCAGTTGTGTTGCGCCGGCTGGGGGGTTTCGCCGGTGAATCACCCGTTCGCAGCTTTTTGCGGCGTGGTACTTGCTGTGAGGCTGGAAGGACTCATGGTGACCGTCCCCCACCACCGAGGAGAGAACTCCATGATTCTGTCCATCTCCGGCGTCGTTCTGCTCGGCATCATCGTCTTCCTGTTCTTCCGCAAGGACGGACTCAAGGTGTCCCACGCCCTGGTCTGCGCCCTGTTCGGCTTCTACCTCGCGGGTTCCGCGATCGCCCCGAGCATCAAGGCCGGCGGCGCGAGCCTGGCCAACCTCCTGGGCGGCATCAAGCTCTGACCGCGGCCCGCTCTCGCCCGGAGCGGCCTCCGCACGACGCACGAACCCTCCAGGAGATGATGTGGCCCGGCGCCCACTGCCCCGCATCCTGACCGACTGCGCGCCGATCGCGCGCGGGCGCGAGTTCGCACGCACCGCGGCGGACGGCGCGGCCGACGTGTTCCACCCGCTGATCACGATCAGCCGGGGGCTGCGCCGGCTGCTGGCCGCCGGCCGACGGCGCTGGTCCTCGACGCCCAAGGAGCGGCGCGGTTCGCTGCTGTTCATCGCCGCCGGCAGCGTCCTGGCGGTGGCGCTCGTCCCGTACGGGCCCGTACTCGCCCTGGTCACGGTCATGGCCGCGGCGGCATGGGCGGGCCGGGAGCAGCCGGCCGAGGAGCCCGCCGCCACCGGCCCGGGGGACGCGGAGACCGGCCGGCTCCAGGCGCTGTACGAGGCGCTCGTGCCGTACTTCGCGATCGAGGGTGACCCCAGCCCCCTGTACGCCCACGACGGGGACTGGGCGAGCGCCTTCACCGAGTACGGGTTCGACGAGGCCGGGCGGCCGTCCCGTCTGACGCTGCGGTACCCGGCGTACTTCACCGACGGCGACGCCGCGTCCCGGGCCCGTATCGAGCAGGTGCTGTACGCCAAGTCGGGGCGCGGCCGGGAGTACCGCTTCGTCTGGGACGAGGAGTCCAACCAGCTGACGCTGACCGTGCTGCCGCCGCTGGCGACCGACATCGCGGCGCAGCGGTTCGTGACGACGCACGGTGAGACCGTCCTCGGGTTCACCGACGCGGACGCCGTCCAGCGGACGCTGCCGGTGGAGGCCGGTGCGGAGACCCGGGACGTGCCGCCCGTGGTGTGGCGGACCGGCCTGCGGTCGACCGAGCCGCACCTGCTGGTGCTGGGCCGGCCGGGCGCCGGCACCACGACCCTGCTGCGCTCCATCGCGCTGCAGGCCCTGCCGTACGGCGACATCCTGGTGATCGACGGCAGTGGGACCGGCGAGTACGCGTGTCTGGCGGGACGGACCGGCGTCATGGGCGTCGAGTCCGGGCTGTCGGGCGCGCTGGCGACGCTGGAGTGGGCGGCGCACGAGACCGAGCGGCGGCTGATCACCGCCAACCGCGCGCGGCAGGCCGGGCAGCAGGCTCCGGACGACGTCCGCTGGCCGCTGTGGATCATCCTGGACCGGCCCACCGCGCTGGCCCATCTCGCGGCGGCCGAAGGGCGGGACGACCCGCAGCACCTGCTGCAGGTTCCGTTGCGGCACGGCCGGGCGGCCTACGTCACGGTGGTGGTGGCCGACCAGATCGACTGTGCCGGGGTGCTGAGCGAGCCGGTACTGACGCACACCCGGGCCAGGGTCGTGCTGGGACCGGCCGCGCCGGAGGAGGTGCAGGCCGTGCTCGGGGCGCCGCCGCACACCACGCCGGCCGCCGACGTACCGCCGGGGCGCGGTTACGCGCGCCTGGGCGCCGGCCCGGTGCTCCGCCTCCAGGTCCCGGCCACCCCCGACCCGTTCGACGACGCCACGAGCGAGACGCACCGGCAGGCCGTACTGGACCTGCTGCCGGATCCGGCGGCTTCGCTGGAGGAGGAAGCGACCGAGGACCTGAGCGAGGCGGCCCGCCTGGCCGGGCTGGAAGCGGCCCTGGCCGACGGCACCGAGAAAACCGTCACGGACGGGGACGACCGGGCCACCGCGGGCGAGCAGACTCCCGGCGGGGCCATCGGCGTGGACGTCCTGTTCGGAACCGCCGGTCCCGGCCGCGCGGAGAGCTGAACCACCGGTCCCGGCCGCGCGGAGAGCTGAACCACCGGTCCCGGCCGGGCGGAGCGGTCCCGGGCGCACGGAAACCCGAACCACCGGCCCCGGCCGCACGGAGAGCTGCGCCGCCGAAGGCCGGTCAGCGACCGCGCCGCAGCCGATCGGCCCAGCGGCCGATGCCCCGCCGCGAACGGCGCGCAGGCTGCCGGGACGGCTGCCGCTCCGCCGTGCCCACCGGCCCGCTCCCACCAGGGCTCCGCCCCCAGTGACGACCGGGCGACAGGGCCGGTGCCTTACGCTCCGCCTGGGCCCGGATCTCCACCTGCGACGCATGCGCCGTGGTACGGAACGCCTCCTCGTACGAGGCCAGAGCCGCGCTCATGGCCCCGCCCGCGAGACCCCGGCGGCGGATGTGCACCGCGAGCCACGCGAAGCAGCCCAGGGCCGCGGCGAAGAAGCCGATGATGAGGAGTGACGGCAGGGTCGCGTCCATGGCCGTGAGCCTACTGGGGCGCGCGGGGCGCTCCTCCGGGCACCGGCCGTACCGCTGCCGGACACCGCCAGCGTCGTCGCCCGTAGCCCCCTCACGCCACGAAGCTGTGCGGCGCCTCGACCTCGCCGGCCGCCGTGCCCGTCGCCACGTGGTGGGCGGCGGCGGCCAGCCGGGACGCGGCCTCCTCGGCGACGGCGCCACTGACCGTGAACGGGAGCCGGACGAACCCCTCGAACGCCCCGTCCACACCGAACCGCGGCCCGGAAGGCACCCGTACGCCGAGCCGCTCCCCCGCCTCCGCGATCCGCGAACCGGACAGGCCGCCGGTCCGTGCCCACAGGGTCAGACCGCCGCCCGGCACGCTGAACTCCCAGTCGGGCAGGTGGCGTCGGAGGGCGGCGACGATCGCGTCGCGGTTCTCGCGGGCCTGGCCGCGGCGGATCTCGACGGCCTGTTCCCAGCCGTCGCCCTCCAGGAGCGAGACGATGGCGAGCTGTTCGAGGACCGGTGAGCCGAGGTCGGCGAAGGCGCGGGCGGCGACGAGGCTGCGGATGATGTCGGGGGCGGCCCGTACCCAGCCGATGCGCATGCCCGCCCAGAACGCCTTGCTGACGGAGCCGACCGTGATGACGTTGCTGCCCGCCGGGTCGAAGGCGCAGACGGACCGGGGCATCTCGACGTCGTCGAGGCGGAGTTCGGCCATGGTCTCGTCGACGACCAGGACCGTACCGGCCGCGCGGGCGGCATCCACCAGGCGGCGGCGCTGGTCCTCGGTGGCGAGGGTGCCGGTCGGGTTGTGGAAGTCGGCGACGACGTACGCCATGCGGGGCGCGGCGTCCCGCATGACCTGGCGCCAGGCCGGGATGTCCCAGCCGGCGAGGCGGTCGGCGAGGGCGACGGGGACGAGCCGGGCGCCGGCGTCGCGCATCAGCTGGAGGATGTTGGCGTACGACGGGGAGTCGACGGCGACCCGTTCGCCGGGCCGGGTGATCTGGCGGCAGATGGCGGCCACCGCGCCCATGGCGCCGGTGGTGACCATGATCTGTTCGGGCATCGTGGGGATGCCGCGGGCGGTGTAGCGGTCGGCGAGGGCCTGGCGCAGGGCGGGCAGGCCGGCCGGGTAGTCACCGTGGGTGTGCGCGTACAGCGGGAGGTGTTCCATGGCGCCCTGTACGCCGCGCGTCAGCCAGGGCTCGGGGGCCGGGAGGGCGGCGCAGCCAAGGTCGATCATGGAGCTGGCGGCTTCCGGCGGCAGCGGTTCCAGGCCGCGGGTGGGCAGCGGGTTCCCCGCGGGTACGGCGGTCCAGCTGCCGGAGCCGCGGCGGGACTCCAGGAAGCCTTCGGCGCGCAGCGCTTCGTAGGCCGCGGCGACGGTGGTGCGGCTCACGGAGAGCGCGGCGGCCAGTTCGCGTTCCGCGGGCAGGCGGGCGGCGACCGGAACCCGGCCTTCGAGGACCAGGAGGCGTACGCCGTCCGCGAGGCCGCGGTAGGCGGGAATGCGGCGGCCGGCCGGGGCCACGGCGTCGCGGGTGTCCTGCGACCGGAGCAGCCGGGCGAGCTGGGACGCCCCTACCGCTGAAGTCCACTGCGCCATCGTATGCAGTCCACCTTTCCCGAATTGGCCATGAAATCTGATCAACTCCGAGCCACAGAGTGTCATGTGCCAGTCCAATCATGCCAGGAGGGGGGAAGATTTTGTTCAGCACGCGGAAGTCCGGTGGCCGACCCGGGGGCCCGTCCGGTGACCGGCCCAGCGAGCGGTCCGGAGACACGGAGGCGGAGAGCGGATCGGCGGGCCGGGAGGGCGCGGCGGCCGGAGCCCGCCAGGGCGCGCAGCCCCCCGCCCGCCGTCGGCTGCCCCGCCGCCTGGTCCACCTCTACACCGGTCTCGTCCTGTACGGCGTCAGCATGGGCCTGCAGCTGCGCGCCGGGCTCGGCCTGGAGCCGTGGAGCGTCCTCAACCAGGGCATTTCCCGCCACACCGGCCTGTCCATCGGCACGGTCACCATCGTCTCCGGCGCGCTGATCCTGCTCCTGTGGATCCCGCTGCGGCAGCGCCCGGGGCTGGGGACGGTCTCCAACGTCGTGATCCTCGGCCTGGTGATGGACGCGACGTTCGCCCTCGTACCGGAGATCACCTCGCTCGCCGTACGCATCCCCCTGCTCGCCTCCGCGATCCTGCTGAACGGCATGGCGACGGGCCTCTACATCTCCGCCCGCTTCGGCCCCGGGCCGCGTGACGGGCTGATGACCGGTCTGCACCACCGTACGGGCCGGCCGGTGCGCCTGGTGCGTACGGGCATCGAGATCACCGTCCTCGCCGTCGGTTTCGCGCTCGGCGGCTCGGTGGGTGTGGGCACCGTGCTCTACGCGCTGGCGATCGGGCCGCTGGCCCAGTTCTCGCTGCGGTTCTTCACGATCGACGGACAGGGCGGCCGCGTAGTGGCGTCGTCCGCGCCGGCCCCGGCGACACCGGCCGCCGAGCCGACGCCCGCACCGCTCCCCTGAGGCCGGGTCAACTCCCTTACCCTTGTACCGATTTATCGCCGCACGTCCCCCCTCCCGATCTTCCCGGCTGTTACGCTTCCCCTCTCAACCACCCCCTTTGGCCTGGCCTTTTGCTGTCCGGCGACGAGGGAGCGACAACCGAGGAGAGCAACTGTGAAGATCGGGATCAACGTCCTCAATTACGGGGCGGGCACCACTCCCGAAAGCATGGAGACATGGGTGCGCGGCGCCGAGGAGCTCGGTTACCACCTGGCGATGATCTCCGACCACGTGTCGCTGCCCCCGGAGGTCGTCGGCGCCTTCCCGCCGCCGTTCTACGACCCGTTCACCACGCTGGCCTGGCTCGCGGGCCGGACCAGCACCATCGAGCTGGGCACGACGGTGCTGGTCCTCCCGTACCGCCACCCCCTGCAGACCGCCCGGGTGGCCGCCAACCTGGACCGGTTCAGCGGCGGGCGGCTGGTGTTCGGTGTGGGGGTCGGCTGGTCGCAGCAGGAGTACGCGGCGCTCGGCATCGACTACGCGTCCCGCGGCCGGATCACCGACGAGTACCTCGCCTGCATCAAGGAGCACTGGACGCAGCCGGTGGTCTCCTTCCAGGGCGAGCACGTCGCCTATACGGACATCACCACGGGGCCCGCCCCGGTCCGCGATCCCCACCCGCCGGTCTGGGTGGGCGGCCTCAGTGACGCCGCGCTGCGCCGGGCCGCCCGGTTCGGCGACGCCTGGCACCCGTACACGCTGGGCGCGGACGCGATCCGGGCGCGGCTGCCCGTGCTGGAGGCCGCGGCGGAAGCGGCCGGCCGGCCGACGCCCGCGGTGACGCCCCGGATCGCCCTGCACCTCACCGACCGGCCGGTGGAGACGGCGGACCGGCTGCCGGGCCACGGGTCGGTCGACCAGGTCCGCGCGGACCTGGCGGCGCTGGCCGAGCTGGGCGTCCCGTACGTCGTCCTCGACACGTTCCTGTCCAGTTACGCCGGGCCCGTCCCGCCTGAGGAGAACCCCCGGCACGACCTCGCGCAGCTGGAGACCGCGGCCGAGCGGATCCTCGATCTCCCGGGCGAGACGCTGCGCTGAGGGCGGCGGACCGCTCGCGTCCGCCCGCGCGCCCGCCCCTGTATATCCTCTGGCCAATGCGCTCCCAGCAGTTGACCACCCACGGGTTCCCCGTACGGCACCCCTACCTCGACCACCCCGTCCCGCTCGCCTTCGCCCACCGGGGCGGCACCGCGGACGGGCTGGAGAACACCGCCGCGGCCTTCCGGCGCGCCACGGCGCTCGGCTACCGCTACCTGGAGACCGATGTGCACGCCACGTCGGACGGCCGGCTCGTGGCCTTCCACGACGCGACGCTGGACCGGGTCACCGACGCGGGCGGGGCGATCGGCCGGCTCCCCTGGCGGGACGTCCGCCGGGCCCGGGTGGCGGGCCGGGAGCCGCTGCCGCTCTTCGAGGAGCTGCTGGAGGAGTTCCCGCAGGCGCGCTGGAACGTCGACATCAAGGCGGAGGCCGCGCTCCGGCCGCTGCTGGACCTGCTGCGCCGTACGGACGCCTGGGACCGGGTGTGCGTCGGGTCGTTCTCGGAGGCCCGGGTCGCGCGGGCCCAGCGGCTGGCCGGGCCGCGGCTGGCGACCTCGCTCGGCACGCGTGGCGTACTGGGGCTGCGGATGCGCTCGTACGGCCGGGGCGTGCCGCTGGACCGGCTGCTGGGGGCCGCGGTCCGGCGCAACGCGGTGTGCGTACAGGTACCGGAGCGGCAGTCCGGCATCCGCGTGGTCGATCCGCTGCTGATCCGGGCCGCGCACGCGAGGCGTTTGCAGGTGCATGTGTGGACGGTGAATGATCCGCGGCGGATGGCGGCGCTGCTGGACCTCGGCGTCGACGGGATCATGACCGACGACCTCGGCGCCCTGCGGAAGGTGCTGACCGACCGTGGATCCTGGCCGGCGCGCTGAGCCACGGATCCCGGGGATCCCGGCCGCCGCGATGAGCCCCGCCCCCTCGGAGGGGCCGGCCGCACCGTCCTGACGAGCCGTTACCGGAGTGGGGCGGTCGCGCCGGGACGGACCCGGATTTAGGCATGGGGGCTGCGGGCCGGTAGTGTACGCCTTTGGCTCACCAGGCGGACCGTTACTGCGCGCTGAACTGTGGAAAGCGCTGGGTGACATCTGCTGCCAGATGTGACAAACCGGGCATTGGTGGGTACAACAAGGGGCGGCACGAAGGAAGGCAGCGGCGCGCAGCGCCTCCATCAGGCGGTGGTGGGCGACGGGTGGGCACATCTCCCGGTGACGGGAATCTTCACCGCCGACCGGACGTTGACCGGATGACGACGACAGCGACACCTGTCCTGTGGGCGACAAGCCCGGGAGGCACGATTCATGAGTGAGCGAGCTCTTCGCGGCACGCGACTTGTGGTGACCAGCTACGAGACCGACCGCGGCATCGACCTGGCCCCGCGCCAGGCGGTGGAGTACGCATGCCAGAACGGACATCGATTTGAGATGCCGTTCTCGGTAGAGGCCGAGATTCCATCCGAGTGGGAGTGCAAGGTTTGTGGTGCACAAGCCCTCCTGGTGGATGGCGATGGCCCTGAGGAAAAGAAGGGCAAGCCCGCGCGTACGCACTGGGACATGCTCATGGAGCGGCGCACCCGCGAGGAGCTGGAGGAAGTGCTGGCCGAACGGCTGGCGGTCCTGCGCTCCGGCACCATGAACATTGCCGTGCACCCGCGCGACAACAACAACAATCGCAAGTCCGCCTGACGAACGGACGCGCGAACGGGCCGGGGCCACTGCACCACGCAGTGGCCCCGGCCCGTTTCCGTGTCCGCCCGCCCTCGCCCCCGCGGCCGCCGGGCCGCCCCGAGTGTGCCGTACATCACCCTTCACCTGCGGAATCATCCACGGGACCGGAACGCTGAAACGGGTGCGGGTGCCGGTGGGACAGTGTCCCCGGGCCTCACCATTCGCCCGTGGGGAAGATCGTTCGGCTGAAGCCCCACGGAGCCTTTCGCCGAGAGGCGACCGCCATCGGTATCCGCACCCATGGACCGCCCCGGCCAGTACCCCCGACTGGCCGGGGCTTCTTGTGCGTCCGCACGGATTCCGCCGTCACTCACCCCCGGCCACTCACTACGGGGCGTCATGACGTGCGCACCCACCGTGCGCCCACTCGGTCAATCAGCCCTGTCCTACCTTCAGTTACGGTGCCCGGCGGTCCGGTGCTCAGCGCGTCAGCGGCGGGTCGTCACGACGCGGCGCGGGGCCCTCGTCCTCCCGTACGACCTCGCCCTGCACGACCTTGCCGTCCGGCTGATGCATACGGGCCTGCTGGAAGGCGTCACCGAGCGAACCCGGTGTGTAGCGCGCCTGGCGCGACAGCAGGCGCTCAGCGCGGCGGTGGAGCAGTTTGCGGGTGGGCGGGAAGAGGCAGAGCAGCGCGGCGACGTCGGAGGCCAGGCCGGGGAACATCAGCAGCAGCCCGCCGAGCATGGGCAGCGTGTTCCCGCTGCCCGACGACCGCTCCCCCGGCTTCGACGACGCTCCCGGGGAGGCCGCGGGATCCCCGCCCGCCTGCATGCTCTCGGTGAGGTTCTTCCAGGCCCGCCGGCCCGCCCGCTTGATCACACAGCCGCCGGCGACCACACCGGCGAGAAGCAGCAGAAGCACCGTCAGACCGCCCGCCGCGTCGGCGACCAGGGTCAGCAGCCAGATCTCCAGCACCAGCCAGGCGGCGATGCCCAAGGGGACGAACCGGCGGGCGCGCGAGCGCTTGGGCGGACGGGACCGGGGCGGCGGCGTGGCTGCGAACGTCATGGTTCAAGTGTGCCTGGCCCCGGCCGCCGCCCCCGCTCGCGGGTCGCGTCCGATCGCGTCCGGACCGCCCCCGCATCGCCCCGGACCGCCTCCGGTCTCCTCACGCGCTCTCGAAGACGATCAAGCAGAATTCGTTGCCCTCGGGGTCGGCGAGCACCGTGGTCGGGCACCCCGCGTCGTCGAACGGGCCGCGCAGGACACGCGCACCGAGGTCCACCACCCGGCTGAGCCCGGGCTCCATGGCGGGCACCCGCAGGTCGAGGTGCATCCGGTTCTTGCCCTGCTTGGGCTCCGGCACCTGCTGGAGCAGCAGTTCCGGACCGCGCCCCTCCGGGTCCGTCAGGGCCGTGTACGGCGGGGTGGTGCGCGTGATCCGGTAGCCCAGGACCTCGCTCCAGAACTCCGCCAGCACCGCCCGGTCGGCGCAGTCCAGCACCATGACCAGATCCGTCCGTGCCACCGCTGCCATCTCCGTCTCCTCCCGCTCGTACTCCCGGCCGGCCCGTACGGACGCGCGCTCCCGGCCCTCCGTACGGTCCCGATCGCCCCGGAACGCATGTGGCCGCCCCCGTCGGGCACCCGTACCGGACACCTTCCCGTTCTTCGCACAAGGAGGCCGACCGCGATGGCCAAGCGCAACGAGACACCGGAACAGGGCGGCAGCGCCGTCCCCCGGGACCTCCCGGACCAGCAGGCGGACCCGCAGGGCAGGCCGGATCCGTGGGACGGCCGCAGCCCGGACGACGGGGACGACCGCGCGGAGCACACGGACGTGCCCGACACGGACGTCTCCGGTACCGGCCGCCGGGGCGTGGCGCACGACCGCGACGCACAGGCGGACGAGCCGACCCCGGACGAGCCCGCCGACTGATGCGGCGGGCCCGTGCGCCGGCCGGCGCGCCCTCTCCCGTACGCCCGGGAGCCCCGCGGTCACCGGTTCCGCGGGGCTCCCGGCGTGCTCAGAGCTCCCGCAGCGCGGGCAGCAGCTTCTTCTCGGCCCAGTCGAAGAACTCGCGCTGGTGGTCGCCGCCGACCTGGACCACGGCGACCTCCGTGAAGCCGGCCTCCGCGTACGGGCGCACCGCCTCGACGAAGTCGTCCACGTTGTCGCCGCAGGGGATCGTCTCGGCGACGTCCTCCGGCCGGACGAACTGGGTGGCCCCGGCGAATCCGGCCGGGTCCGGCAGCTCGGAGTTGACCTTCCAGCCGCCTGCGAACCAGCGGAACTGGTCGTGGGCGCGCTTCACGGCGGCGTCCCGGTCGGGGTCGTAGCAGATGGGCAGCTGGCCGACCCGCGGCTTGCCCTTGCCGCCGTGCTTCTCGAAGGAGCTGATCAGGTCGCCCTTGGGCTCGGTCGCGATGACCAGGTCGCCGAGGCGGCCGGCGATCTCGCAGGACCGCTCCCCCGAGACGGCCACGCCGATGGGCGGGGCCTGGTCGGGCAGGTCCCAGAGCTTGGCGGAGTCCACGTCGAAGTGGTTGCCGTGGTAGCTGACGGTGCCGCCGTCGAAGAGCGCCCGGATGATCTCCAGGGCCTCGGTGAACATCTCGTGCCGGGTGGTCTTGCCCGGCCAGCCGTGTCCGACGACGTGTTCGTTGAGGTTCTCGCCCGCGCCGAGGCCCAGCCGGAAGCGGCCGCCGGAGAGCAGCTGCATGGTCGCGGCCTTCTGCGCGACGACCGCCGGGTGGTAGCGCACCGTCGGGCAGGTCACGTACGTCATCAGCGGGATGCGCGAGGTGGCCTGCGCCGCGGCGCCCAGCACGCTCCAGGCGTACGGGGCGTGCCCCTGGGACTCCAGCCAGGGCGCGTAGTGGTCGGAGGTCACCGAGAAGTCGAAGCCGGTTTCCTCGGCCCGGACGACGTGGTCGACGAGATCACGCGGGCCGGCTTGCTCAGTCATCATCGTGTAGCCGATTTGCACCATATGGCGCGAGTTTCCCGATCATGCGATCGCAAAACTCGGCCCTTGCGATGATGCCCGGCCGGACCGGGAAGATGCCGCCCGACCGGCCTAGCGTGTGCGTCCGCGAACGCCCGGGGCGCCGGCCCGTGCCGACGCCCCGGACCGGCGCCGCAGCCTCCCGGCCTCCTCAGCGCCCGCGCAGCTTGTTGACCCGCGAGCCGACGCCCCACCCCGTGACCCGCCACAGGGCCTCCACGACGATGTCCTTGCTCATCTTGCTGTCGCCGCGCTCGCGCTCGACGAAGGTGATGGGGACCTCGACGACGTGGAAACCGCCCTCGACGGCGCGCCGGGCCAGGTCGACCTGGAAGCAGTAGCCCTGCGAGGCGACCTCGTCCAGGCCGAGCCCCTCCAGGGTCTCCTTGCGGAAGGCGCGGTAACCTCCGGTGACGTCGCGCAGCGGTACGTCCAGCATGGCCCGGCAGTACGTGCTGCCGCCGCGGGAGAGGTACTCGCGGTGCTTGGGCCAGTTCACCACGCGGCCGCCGGGCACCCAGCGGGAGCCGAGCACGAGGTCGGCGCCCTTGAGGGCGGTGAGCAGCCGCGGCAGCTCCTCGGGACGGTGGGAGCCGTCCGCGTCCATCTCCACCAGGACGCCGAAGCCGTGCTCGATGCCCCACCGGAAGCCCGCCAGGTAGGCGGCGCCGAGCCCTTCCTTGCCCTTGCGGTGCAGCACCTGGACGTGGTCGTCCGCCGCCGCCAGCTCGTCGGCGATCTTGCCCGTGCCGTCCGGGCTGTTGTCGTCCGCGACGAGGATGTGTGCCTCGGGGACAGACGTCCGTACCCGCGAGACGATCGGCTTGATGTTCTCCGCCTCGTTGTAGGTCGGAATGATCACCAAGGTGGTCCCGAGCGGACCGTACTTCCGCTGACCGTCTGTCACTGCTGCCCCTTCTCGTCCTTCGTTCGCCCGCGCCGGCCGATGACTGTCGCGGCGACGCAGGACAGAAGACCCACGATAGCGAGCACCCACTCCGGAATGGCACCGACGCGGTCGGCCACGGTCTTTTCGTCACGCAGAGGGAGGCTCGTGCGCAGCACCCCTTGGGTGAACTCCGGGATCTTGTCGGTGACCGTACCGTCCGGGGCCACCACCGCGCTGATCCCGCTGGTGGCCGCGGTGACGACGGCACGGCCGTGTTCCACGGCGCGCAGCTTGGACATGGCCAGCTGCTGCTCGGGCTGCCCGGTGCGCCCGTAGGTGGCGTTGTTGGTCTGGACGACGAGGGCGCGGGCACCCGCGTTCACGGTGTCGTGGACGATCTCGTCGTAGGCGACCTCGAAGCAGATGACGTCGCCGAGCCGGGCGGGCCCGATGGCGAGGACGCCGGTGTGGTCACCGGGGTAGAAGTCGCGGGGCACCCGCTGGAACCGGGTGATGATCTTGCTGAGCTGTTCCCGGAACGGCACGTACTCGCCGAACGGCACCGGGTGCTGCTTGGTGTACGAGGCGCCGGGGCCCTTCACCGGATCCCAGACGATGCCCCGGTTGAAGACGTAGCCCGGCTTGTCCGGGTGGTCGACGAGGGCGCCGACCAGGACGGGCACCCCGATCGCCTTGACCGCCGCGTCGATCCGGTCGTACGCCTCCGGGTAGCGGTACGGGTCCAGGTCCGAGGAGTTCTCCGGCCAGATCACCAGGTCCGGCTTCTTCGCCTTGCCCGCCTTCACGTCGGCGGCCAGCTTCTCGGTGGCCGTCGCGTGGTTGCCCAGGATCTGCATCGGGCGGCCGAGGAAGTCCATGCCGGGCCGCTGCACGTTGCCCTGGACGATGGCGATGTCCACGTGGTCGTCCGCGTCGGTGTGCACCGGTACGAGGAGTCCGGACACCGTGACCGCGGCGGCCAGGCCGACGGCCTCCACGGCGGGCAGGGCCGCGCGTACCGGGCTGCCGGGCGCGCGGCGCAGCCGCCACAGCCCGGCGGCCGCCACGGCCAGCAGAGCGCCGCTCAGGGCGACGGCGAACGTCACCAGCGGCGCGCCGCCCAGGGCCGCGAGCGGGGTGAAGGGCGAGCCGGTGTTGGCGAAGGCCAGCCGCCCCCACGGGAAGCCCCCGAAGGGCACACGGTCGCGCACCCACTCCTCGGTGACCCACAGACAGGCGGCCCACACCGGCGCGTACTTCAGGCGGGAGGTGGCCGCGAGGCCCGCGCCGAGCAGAAGGGTGTACAGGGCCTGCACGAGGGCCAGCCCGAACACCGCGTCCCAGCCGACGACGTGCAGCCACTTCAGCAGCAGGAAGAAGAACGGCAGGCCGAACGCGAAGCCCGTCCAGGCCCCCTGACGGGCCGTCCTGCCGCGGGTGAGCAGGCCGAGGCCCGCGACGCCGACCAGGGACAGCGGCCACAGGTCGTACGGCGGGAAGGCCAGCGCGAGGAGGATGCCGCCCAGGACGGCGAGCCCCGTACGCGGCGCCTCGCGGCGGACCAGCGCCACGAACCGGCGGCCGCGTCCGGGCACCGCCGGCGCGGCGGTGTCGGAGCCCGATGGCACGGTCCCGGTCTCCCTTGCAGGTCGTGCGGTGGTGTCGGGCACGGTCGCGGCCTTCCTTGCAGGTCATGCGGTGGTGTGCAGACCGTACATCGGGGTTGCGCGATTGCGGACCGGGGGTGCCGGAGGGTATAAGCTGCGCCGCTCGTACGCGGCAGGGGAAGAGCGGGCACCGTCCTGCGGTGCGGATCGGGGCCCGGCGCCCTTCGGGCCGACCTGGAACCCGCTGGCTGCGGGTCGACCGAGAGCCGTTGTCTACTGAGCAACCGGGCCCCACCCGGGTCGCACCTGCCGACCGGCCGAAACCTTTCCGTCGTCCCCGTGCCGCAGGTGCTGGACCTGGCTCCCAGTGGCGGTGTGCCGGTACGGCACCCCGTCCCATGGCCCAGCTGCGTTCGACGACTGCGCGGAGGTCTCCCGGTCGGACGTCCTGTGGTGGACTCGGCCGAACCTACCGGCCGCCGACCGTCTGCTGTCAACAGTTGCCCGGACCGCGTGGTTTTCGCGTCGCCCCAGGCCGGCGCCCGCTCTCCCAGGTGGGGCAGGCGCCCCCGGGCGCGTCCCGAGGTGGTACGCGCCCGCGTGAAGTCACTCGTTCGGCCGTCCGTACACCGTGCGACCGCCGACCACCGTCCGCAGGCACACCGGCAGGTCCTGGCCAGGGGTCAGGTCGGGCAGGCCCGGGGTGCCGGAGCGGGGGTCGGTGGACCAGCGCTCGACCCGCTCGTCGGGGGCCTGGACGACGAGGTCGCCGGTGCGCCAGACCGCGTAATCGGCGGGCGCGCCGGGCACCAGGACGCCCGCGTCGTCGCGGCCGATCGCGCGCCAGCCGCCGCGGGTGTGCGCGGTGAAGGCGGCGCGGGCGGAGATGCCGTGCCCGGGGGTGCGGTGGAAGACGGCGGCCCGCACGGTGCCCCACGGATCCAGCGGGGTGACGGGGCTGTCGGAGCCGAGGGCGAGCGGGACGCCTGCGCGCAGCAGGGCGGCGTAGGGGTTGAGGGTGCGGGCGCGTTCGACACCCAGTCGGGCGGCGTACATGCCGTCCTCGCCGCCCCAGGCCGCGTCGAAGGCGGGCTGTACGGAGGCGGTCAGGGCGAATTCGGCGAAGGCGGCGACGGTCGCCCCGGTGAGCATCTCGGCGTGCTCGACGCGGTGCCGGGCGGCCCGGACGCGGGCCAGGCCCACGCGGTCGGCGGCGGCCCGTACACCGTCGGTGACGGCGGTCAGCGCGGCGTCGCCGATGGCGTGGAAGCCGGCCTGGAGCCCGGCCTCGGTGCAGGCCGCGACGTGCGCGGCGACGGCGTCGCTGTCCAAGTGGGCAGTTCCGGTGTGGCCGGCGTCGGCGTACGGGGCGTGCAGGTGGGCGGTGTGCGAGCCGAGGGAGCCGTCGGCGAAGAGGTCGCCGGCCGCGCCGATCGCGCCGAGGGCGCGTACCCGGTCGGCGTCCTTTGCGTTGGTGACGATCTCCGCCCAGTAGCCGACGACGCGCGGGCCGGGCTCACGGGCGGCGCGGGCCAGCAGGGCGGTCAGGTCGTCCTCGCTGGAGATCTCGGGGCCCGCGCACTCGTGGAGGGTGCCGATGCCCCGGGACGCGGCGTGCGCGAGGGCGGCGGCCTGTGCGGCGTCGCGCTGGGCGGGGGTGACGGTGGCGTACGCGGCGGCCCGTACGGCGTGGTGGGCATCGCCTGTCAGCGGCTGCTCGGGGTGGAACCCGGGCAGGTCACGGATGCCGGGGACGAGGTCGAGGAGCGCGGTGGTGACGACCGCGGAGTGCACGTCGACCCGGGTCAGGTAGAGCGGGCGGCCGCCGGTGGCCGCGTCCAGCTCGGCGCGGGACGGCGGCCGTCCCTCGGGCCAGGCGGTGGCGTCCCAGCCGTGGCCCAGGAGGATCCGGTCGGCGGTGCGGGCCGCTGCGTGCTCCCGTACCCGGGCCAGCGCGTCGGGGAGGGTGCGGGCCGCGGTCAGGTCCAGGCCGGTGAGCGCGAGGCCGGTGGCCGTCGTGTGCACGTGTGCGTCCGTGAACGCCGGGGTGACGAGCGCGCCGTCGAGGTGGACGACCTCGTCCACGCCGTCGGCGAAGGAATCGGCAGCGCCCTCCTCGCCCACCCAGGCGATGCTGTCGCCCTCGACCACCATGGCGGTGGCGAAGGGATCGGCGGGACTGTGGACCTCTCCGCCGCGCAGCAGGACGGTACGGGGCCGGGCCGGATCGGGGGTGCGCTCACTCATAGCGGACAGTTTGGCCCCTGCGGGCGGCGCGCCCGCGCGCGGGGTCCGGATCTTGACGCGCGCGGCCGCGGGCGCCGGAGCGCACCCCGGCCACGCGCCCCCGGACGCGCCCCCGGGGGTCTCAGATGCGCGGCGGCCGGGCCTCGTACGGCGTGGACAGCACGACCGTGGTGCGGGTGGAGACCCCGGCCAGCGTACGGATGCGGGTCAGCAGGTGTTCCAGCTCCAGCGGCGTGGCCACCCGCACCTTGAGGATGTAGTTCTCGTCGCCCGCGACGCTGTGGCAGGCCTCCAGCTCGGGCACCTCGGCCAGCCGGTCGGCGATGTCGTCCGGGGCGCTGGGGTCGAAGGGTTTGACCGAGATGAACGCGGTCAGCGGCAGCCCCACCGCCTCCGGGTCCACGATCGCGGCATAGCCGCGGATGACACCGCGCTGCTCCAGGCGGCGCACCCGCTGGTGCACCGCCGAAGTGGACAGGCCGGTGGCCTTGCCCAGGTCGGTGTAGCTCATCCGCCCGTCCTTGACGAGCAGATCCACGATTTGTCGGTCCAACTCCTCCACCCGATCAACCTACTGTGCTCGGGCGCGTGTGCGCACCGTACGCCGGATCGTGGACGCGCCTGCGCGGTCCGTGTGACCAACGCCACACACGTGCCCCCGTATCCCGCGGGGCTCGGCGATTATGCGCGGGGCATGAGGGGAATTGCTGCTGTTGGCCGGAGCCGCCCGTCACAGGAAGCCGGCGGCCCGTACGGCCCACCTGAGGGGGATGACCATCATGCGACGTCTGAAGTCCGAATCCACGCAGCTCGGCCTCGACGCCCAGGAGGGCGACAGTCCCGGCTACGCCGGCGAGGACGATCCGTACGACTCCTTCGAGACCATGGAGATCTTCCGGGTGACCTGCCCGGACTGCGCCCAGCCGATCGCGCTGCTGGCCGACGAGGACACCCTGCCCGAGCACGCGCTGTGCCCGACGCCCTGGAACCCCTTCTGCCTGACGGTGTGCGAGGGCTCGGGGCGGCCGGTGGCCGACGCCCCCTCCGAGGACGACTCGCTGGAGGCCCAGGAGCAGGACGCCGGCGTGCTGCTGACCCTGCCGGAGGGCCTGGACTGGCGCCGGCAGCCGTTCTCGCACGTGGGCGGGCCGGCCACGCGGCCGACGGGCGTGCCGCGGATGCGCCGGCCCTGAGGCCCGCCGACGGCGGCCGCCGCCGTCCTCACCAGTAGCGGCCCTGGATCATCGCCTCCAGCGCTGCCCGGTGCATGATCAGCCCGTCCGGGTCGGCCGGTGCGGGCACCTCCCCGAAGTGGACCTGCCGGTACGCCACGCGCAGCATGACCACGGCGTGCCGCAGGGCCGCGTACAGGAGGTGGAAGTCCATGGCGCGCGGGGTGTGGCCGGTGAGCCGGGCGTAACGCTCCTCGACGCGGTCGCGGCGCAGCAGGCCGGGCAGGCCCCGCTGACCGCCGCTCTCCGCCAGGTCCTGGAAGAACCGGTGGAGGAAGATCATCCAGCCGAGGTCCAGTTCGCGCGGGCCGGGCGCGGCCATTTCCCAGTCCAGGACGGCGGCGGGCACGAAGCCGTCGTAGACGATGTTGCCGATCCGGGCATCGCCCCAGGTCAGCACGGTCTCGTCGGTTTCCGCACGCTCCGACGGCCAGTGGTCGGCGAGCCAGGCGAAGCCGCGCTCGATCAGCGGTGACGGCTCCCGGCCCTCGACGACCCAGGCGTAATAGGCCCGCTGAGCCTCCACATGCCGCCGCAGCGCGCTGCCGCTGCCGGGCAGGGCCAGGAACTCCGTCTCCGCGACGGGCACCTGGTCGTGAATACGGGCGAGGACGGAGACGGTGGCCGCCTCCAGGGCCGCGCGCTCCGCATCGGTGGCGGCGTGCAGCCAACTTCCCTCGTACGTGTACGGCATGACGTCCGGCGGTACGCGGCCCTCGACCCGCTCCATCACGAAGAACGGCGCACCGAGCGGCGCCGGGTCCTCCTCCAGCCACAGGGTGCGCGGCACGGGCACGTCGGTGTGCTCGGCCACCAGGCGCATCGTGCGGTACTGGCGGGCCATGTCATAGGTGGGGAATACCGTGTAAGCGGCGGGGTCGGCGGCCAGGCGCAGAGCGCAGGAGCGGATGGGCGGGTGGGGGTGGTTGATGTCGTGAGCGGGGGCGTGGTCGGGACGACGGCGGATGTCGTGAGCAGCGGCGTGATCGGCACGACGGTCGATGTCGTCATCAACGGCGTGATCGGGACCACGGTCGCTGTCGATGTCGATGTCGATGTCGATGTCGATGGCGATGTCGAAGAGCAGGGTTTCGCTGGACATGCCGTTGGAGGCCGGGACGGTCGCGGAGACCGCGCGGACGCCGGGGAGGCGGGTGTCCAGCCAGGCGGTCAGGCGCCGGGTCAGCTCGCCGGGGTCGCGGGTGGTGGTCCGGGGCCGGGGCGTGCCGGTCATGACCGGTCCCCGGTGGGCCGCGTGTCCGGTGTGCCGACCGGTGCCACATCGGCGTACCCGGTGAAGCCGCTGGGGTCGTGGCGGCCGAAGCTGCCGTGCTCGAAGATCCCGTACCCGGTGCGGCCGTCGAGGGTGAAGCGGGCGGCGTGGTCGGTGACGCCGTAGGCCGCCCGTGGATGGGCGGCGGGGTCGGCGAGGTCGTAGGTGCGGCGGTCGGTCCAGTCGCGCCCGCGCCAGGTGCCGTGCTGCCAGTCGTCGGCGGGCGGGTAGCCCGCGCCGACGGCCAGCGGCGAGGAGGTGAGGATCTCGGCGGCGAGTTCGAGCGGCTTGCGGGACGGGTCGGTGAGGTGGAGGACGGCGCGCTCGGGGTGGCGGGTGCCGGGCCGGTAGGTGATGTCGGCGTGCGGCCAGCCGAGTTGGACGTCGTGGGTGCCGTTGCGGACGAGCAGGGCCTCGTTGAGCGTACGGTGCCCGTCGGCGCCCTCCTGGACGACGACCATCACGAACCGGTCGTCGAAGCGGACCGGGCACCAGATCCAGTGGAAGCCCTCGGGCCGCGCCTCTTCGGCCGCACGGCCGCCCTCCTCCCCCGGTATGGGCCGCACGCCCCAGCTGCGGTCCCGGGTACCGGTCCACTCCTCCGCCGTGACGGCCAGTTCCTCGCCGCCGGCGCGGATGGCGCCGGTGCAGGTGCCCGCCTGGACGAACCGGCGGCCCTCCAGCACGAGACGCCCGCCCCGGTACTGGGTGTGGTGCGGTTCCCACACGGCCGGGAAGGCGGCGTGCCACGTGATGTCGCAGGAGAGGCCGTCGGGGTCGGCCGGGTCGGCGGCGCAGCGTAGCCGGAGCCGTTCGAGAGGCCGCTCCACGGTGATCGTCAACGGCCCGACGGTGAGGGCGAGGCGGTCGTCGCTCAGCGCGTCGGAGGCGCGTACGGCGTGCAGACGGTCACCGAGCCGCAGGGTCGCATAGGCGTCGATGACCCCGGTGTTGGGGTAGACACCGAGGCCGGCGACGAGCAGCGCACGGCCGGTGTGGTCCATGACGTGGAAGATGCAGCGGTCGTAGGCGTTGCGGTCGCCGGTGGCGACGTACCGCATGGACAGCGGCACCTGGTGGACCGGGTATTCGTCGAGCGCGATCGGACGGTCGGTCACGGGACACCTCCTGGACGCGCGGGCGGGCGCGGGCCGGTGGCCACGAAGGGCGCGCAGTCGTCTCGACGACTCCCGTTTCCGCGACCGGAGTTGACGGTACGTCAGGAGTACGTGCGGGGACCATAGCCGCATCCGTACCGCGCGGCCCCGTACACGCCGCACTGCCGTACTCCCGCCACGCAACCGCCCTCACACCGAGCACCCATGCCCACCCGCACCCGCACCCACCCCGAGCCGCCGGTGGACATGGACACGAAGCCCCGGCTCCGCTGTACGGCGAACGGGCAGCCGTACAGTGAAGGCATCGAAGACAGCGAAGACAGCGAAGGCAGTGGACGACGAAGGCCGACGCGGGCACCGGCGACGAAGCGGTGACAAGGTGACCGGGTGACGGAACGAGGGGGACACATGACGACTGCCGGCTCCGCGCAGGGCCCGAGCAGCCTGCACTGTCTGCGCTGCGGCCAGGAGGTGGGAGGCCTCGCCGGCTGCCCCCGGTGCGCGGCGGAAGGCATCGGGGTCAACGCGATGCCGCCGCTGGCCGACCTGGAGGGCCTGGAACTGTCCTCGTACCGGGGCGGCCCGTGGGGCTGGCCGGAGACCCTGCCGGTCAGCGGCCCGCCGGTGACGCTCGGCGAGGGCGACACCCCGAACATACGGCTGCGCACCGACCCGGCCGCGCTCGGTGACGGGCAGGCGCCGGAGTGCGGCAGTGAGCTGTGGCTCAAGTACGAGGGCGGCAACCCGACCGGTTCGCACAAGGACCGGGCGATGGCGGTGGGGGTGGCCGCCGCGCTGGAGACCGGCGCCGACACGGTCGCCGCCGCGTCCTCCGGCAACGCGGGCGCGGCGGCTGCCGCCTACGCGGGCCGGGCCGGACTGCGGTGCGTGGTCTTCACGGACGAGGGCATTCCGCCGGCGCTGGCCGCCCAGATCGACCTGCTGGGCGCCGAGCAGGTGCGGTGCGAAGGCGGCTTCACGGCCCGTAACGCCGCGATGGCACGGGCCGTCGAGGAACACGGCTGGTACCCGCTCACCAGCTTCTCCGCGCCGTCCCCCGGCGGCAATCCGTACGCCGACGAGGGCTACAAGTCGGTGGCGTACGAGCTGGCGCGCGACTTCGCCGGGCGGCGGATCGACGCGGTGGTCGTCCCGACGAGCCGGGCGGACCTGCTGTCCGGGATCGAGCGCGGCTTCCGGGAGCTGGCGGCGGCCGGCCTGGTGTCCGCGGCGCCCCGCCTGGTGGCCGCCGAGGCCGCCGGTGCGGCGCCTTTCACGGCCGCCTTGCGCCACGCCGACCGCGCCGCCCAGGAACGTACGCGCGTGCGGAGCCACCCCACCGCCGCCTTCTCACTCGGCGAAGAACGTCCGTGCTGGCAGGGCCTGGACGCCCTGTGGCGCTCGGGCGGCACGGCGGTCGCCGTGGCGGAGAAGGAATTCGTGGCCGAACAACGGCGCCTGGCCCAACAGGGCCTGCTCCTGGAGGCGTCCTCCGCCGTGGCCGTCTCCGTGGCCCGCAGGATGCTGCGCGAACGGGCGGAGCTGGTGGTGGCGATCGGCACGGCGACGGGCATGAAGCAGCTGGGGACGGACGCGGCGGGCGGGTAAGGCCTTTGGCCTAGGCAGCCGTACGCCTGAGGCCACCTTCACTCCTGAGGCCGCCCCCACTCCTGAGACCGCCCTCGCTCCCCCATCCGCGCCTCAGCGGGACTCGGGCCCCACCAGGTGCCGCGCCACGACCATGCGCTGGATCTGGTTGGTGCCCTCGACGATCTGGAGCACCTTGGCCTCGCGCATGTACCGCTCGGCCGGGAAGTCGAGCGTGTAACCGTATCCGCCGAGGAGCTGGACGGCATCCGTCGTGACGCGCATCGCGGCATCGGTGCAGAAGAGCTTGGCCATCGCCGCTTCCTTGGCGAACGGCCGGCCGGCGTCCTTGAGGCGGGCGGCGGACAGGTAGAGCGCGCGGCCGGCCTCGATCTGGGTGGCCATCTCGGCAAGCATGAAGCGCAGGCCCTGGAAGTCGGCGATCGGGCGGCCGAACTGCTGCCGGGAGGCGGTGTACGCCAGCGCCTCGTCCAGGGCGGCCTGGGCGACGCCGATCGCGCAGGCGGCGATGCCGAGGCGGCCGGAGTCCAGGGCGGACAGGGCGACGGTGAAGCCCTGGCCCTCGTCCCCGATGCGGCGGGCGTCGGGAACCCGTACGCCGTCGAAGTGCAGCTGCGCCGTGGGCGAGCCCTTCATGCCCATCTTGCGCTCGGGCGCGGCGGCGGTCAGCCCCTCCGCGTCGCCGGGCACCAGGAACGCCGTGATGCCGCGGGCGCCCTTCTCTCCGGTGCGAGCGAGCACGGTGTAGAAGTCGGCGACGCCGCCGTGGGTGATCCACGCCTTGGAGCCGTCCAGGACCCAGGTGTCCCCGTCCCGTACCGCCTTGGTGGTCAGGGAGGCGGCGTCGGAGCCGGACGCGGGCTCGGAGAGGCAATAGGCGCCGAGCAGACCGCCGCCGAGCATGGCGGGCAGGTGGGCGGCGCGCTGCTCCTTCGTACCGAACTCGGCGAGCGCGTGGCAGGCGAGGGTGTGCACGCTGACACCGAGGCCCACGGTCAGCCGGGCGGCCGCCAGCTCCTCCAGGACCTGGAGGTAGACCTCGTAGGGCTGGTTCCCGCCGCCGAACTCCTCCGCATACGGGAGGGAGAGCAGACCGGACTCGGAGAGCAAGGCGAAGGTGTCCCGGGGGAACCGGCCCGCCTCCTCCTGCTCGGCGGCGACCGGCTCGATCTCACGCTCGACGAGGTCCCGTACCAACGTCAGCAGATCGCGGGCTTCCTCCGTGGGCAGCCTGCGGTCCACCGGCCGGGGGCCGTACTGGGTCATGGCGGCGCTCTCCTCCCTGTCGGGCGCTGCGACGGCGCTCGCGTGGGTGAGGCGGCGCCGCCGGTCGTTCGCACAGTGCTCAGCAGATGATCTCCCACCGGGTCGCGGAGGGCGGTGACCTGCAGCTGTGGCGCTGTGAGTATGCCCGATCGGCAGCGTCACGTCACTGGTTGATCGAGATCTTGTCCGCCTTGCCCGGGACTTCGTCAGCCGCAGCCCCGAACGGAACCCGACCCGGCCACGTCCACCGCCCACCCCCACGAGCGGCCCACCATCGCCATCGCCCGCACCCGCACCCGCACCCGCACCCGCACCCGCACCCGTAACGAGCCACCGCAACCAGCCACCACGACCGCCCCACCCCGCTCCCCACCCCCGCTCCCCTGACCCGTCACCCCACCACCCCGCCTCCCACCTGGCCCATCCCCCTCTCAACGCACAGCACACGCCGGCCAACAGAAGCCGTACGTCCCGCAAAATTGGTCCAAACCATTGACCACACTGGTCTAGTCCTTCTACGTTCTCCCCCGCAAGACTCAACGCGTCCATGCCAATTCGGAACGCGTGTCCGTCCCGCTCCACCCTCGCCCCCCTCCGAGGAGACGACATGCCCAGACCGATCCGTACGCGATCTCCGCGTCGGCTGATCGCCGCCACCACCGCCCTGTGTACCGCCGCCCTGGCCGGCACCCTGTTCGCCGGCACGGCCGCCGCGGACCCCGCCGCCTCCGCCACCCCCACGGCCGCCTCCGCCCCGGCCGGCGCTCAGGCCGCGGCCGGCAACAAGGTGGTCGGCTACTTCACCAACTGGGGCGTCTACGACCGCAATTACCACGTGAAGAACATTCAGGCGTCCGGCTCGGCCGACAAACTCACCCACATCAACTACGCCTTCGGCAACGTCCAGGGCGGCAAGTGCGCGATCGGCGACGCGTACGCGGACTACGACAAGGCCTACACCGCGGACCAGAGCGTCGACGGCAAGGCCGACACCTGGGACGCGGGCGCCCTGCGCGGCAACTTCAACCAGCTGCGCAAGCTCAAGAAGCTGCACCCGAACCTCAAGGTGATCTGGTCCTTCGGCGGCTGGACCTGGTCCGGCGGCTTCGCCGAGGCCGCCAGGAACCCCAACGCGTTCGCCCAGTCCTGCCTGGACCTGGTCCAGGACAAGCGCTGGGCCGATGTCTTCGACGGCATCGACATCGACTGGGAGTACCCGAACGCCTGCGGCCTGACCTGCGACACCAGCGGCCGCGAAGCGCTCACCAACGTACTGAAGGCGCTGCGCGCCAAGTTCGGCGGCAAGCTGGTGACCGCGGCCATCAGCGCCGACGCCTCGGCCGGCGGCAAGCTGGACGCCGCGGACTACCAGGGCGCCTCACAGTACGTCGACTGGTACAACCCGATGACGTACGACTACTTCGGCGCCTGGGACGCCAAGGGCCCGACCGCCCCGCACTCGCCGCTGACCTCGTACAACGGCATCCCCAAGGCCGGCTACAACACCACCGACACCATCAAGAAGCTCAAGAGCCTGGGCATCCCGTCCAACAAACTCCTGCTCGGCATCGGCTTCTACGGCCGCGGCTGGCAAGGCGTGACGCAGACCGCACCGGGCGGCACGGCGACCGGCGCCGCACCGGGCAAGTACGAAGCAGGCATCGAGGACTACAAGCTCCTCAAGACCCGCTGCCCCGCAACCGGCAAGGTTGCCGGCACCGCCTACGCCAAGTGCGGCACCCAGTGGTGGAGCTACGACACCCCGGAAACCATCGGCACCAAAATGACCTACAAGAACCAGCAGGGCCTGGGCGGCACATTCTTCTGGGAACTGAGCGGCGACACGGCAAACGGCGAATTGATCAAGGCAATCAAGTAACCGCTCACTGAGCGCCGCGGCCCGGCCCCGGCCGGCCCGGACTGCGCGGCCTGTCCGTCACCACCGTACGCGGTGCCGGACAGGCCGCCTCGCCGCGAGAGAGGCCAGGTCACAGCGGTGCCACGACAGCGGACACCCGCTCCACCGACGCCGCCCGGAGCGTACGGCGCGGACCGGGCCCCGGCACCGGCTCCCCGCACCCCCACAGCAGTGTCTCGCAGAAACCGGCACCTCCTATCAGAAGCAATCGCACCGGCGGGCCGCCCGGTTTCCCCAGCCGTCTCCCAGATGGCCACGCCCCACCGGCGAGGTGAGCCGGACCGCCTCGATCCGACAGCCGAAAACGTCACCCTGCCGGGCCGGACCGAGCGTCCGCACAGCGCTCTGGTGCTTTGACCGGGAAGGTTCGCCGGGTTGCCGGTTCCAGCGGTTGGATGTGCGGTGGCGTCGGTTCCGACCACTGGGGGTGTGGTGGCAGAGCCTGTCCGTGTGCGCAGACTGACCGGCCAGGAGGGCCGACGAGGACACCGTCCGCGACGTGATCCAGCGGTTCAACGAGATCGGCCTGGCCTGCCTGGAACCTCGGTGGGCGGGAGGCCGTCCCCGCCTGCACACTCCTGACGACGAGGACTTCGTCGTCCAGACGGCCACCACAAGACCGACCAAGCTCGGCCAGCCCTTCACCCGCTGGTCCATCCGTGAACTTGCCGCCTACCTGCGGAAAGGCCACGGCCGCGTCATCCGGACCGGCCGCGAGGCGTTACGGTCCCTGCTCTCCCGCCACGGCATCACCTTCCAGCGCACCAAGACCTGGAAGCAATCGCCCGACCCGGAGCGCGACGCCAAGCTCGACCGCATAGAGCACGTCCTGGACCGCTTCCCCGGCCGCGTCTTCGCGTTCGACGAGTTCGGCCCGATCGGCATCCGCCCCACCGCCGGCTCCGGCTGGGGCCACTCCGGTCACCCCGAACGGCACCCCGCGACCTACCACCGCACCCACGGCATCCGCTCCGATCACCTGACCATCGACACAGCGCACCTGGCACCCATCAGGCTGCCCCCCCGGAAAGACCGGGGAACGACTCTGCTGCGTCCTCCGGCTGCCCATCAGCGACGCAGGACAAGAGCAAGTCCTTGCCATGGCCAGGCCCTCTACTTCATCGGCGACCTGTTCGCGTTCCGCCTCATCCAGCTTTGGCGGTCACTCCTGCTGGGTGGACCCATTTGGTTCTGCGGTCTGCGCGGGTTCGGCCATGGCGTATTTGCCATCGATAATCTTGATGACACCAGTCTTCAAAAGAGCCGATAGGGCATCAACGTAGATTGATTTATTGAGCCGGAATAGAATCCCATCGGAGTAAATTTTGGACCGAATGGCGCTGCGCTCCAACTGCTCCCTGTTCAGGTACTCCAGAATAAGAACTTGAGCTCTCTCGAGGAGTGTCTCCCGAGTGGACTTGACTGCCCACGCGAATGCGCCTGCAAGCAGCCCGGACACTGCGATGGCTCCAGTGAGTTGGGCATCCGAGCGGAAGGCGTGGAAGAGGAGATAGACGATGTCGGCGAGCAGCGCTAGTCCGCTGCCCAGATAGGCAACCAACACGGTGCAGCTCGCCGAACTGTGCCCGGCGAATACAGCCGCTACGAACATGCTGATCACGAAGACCACAGCCAGGATCGGCAAGAATATGAGCAGCCACATGATCGACATTGCGTCGCCTTCCCCCGAGCTACTTGCAGAAAGTCTACCCAGGAAGCCGCTCAGAGCGGGAGCTTTCTCTGTTGAGCGGCCTACCGCCGCGCGACCCCCGGCAGCCCGCTGCGCTCGCAAGCCGCAAAGAGAGGAACACTGTCAAGCGCCTGATCAACAGGCTCACGGCATGGCGAGGCATCGCCCCGCGTCGCGGGCTGCCTCTGAAGCGTGTTGCAGAAGGCTGTGATCTGGGCATTTTCCTGGTGTGGCCGGGGTGTTGAGGGCTGATCGGGTGCGGGTGGAGACGTTCACGGGTCTGCGGCTGCGGCAGTTTGAGGGGCTGTTGCGGGCGGTACGTGAGCGGGGCGGCAACGGTCCTGGTGGCGGTCGTCCCTGGTGCCTGCGGCTCGCTGACCGGGCCCTGCTGGTGGCCGTCCACTACCGGACGAACCTCACGATGCGGCAGCTCGCACCGCTGTTCGGGATCTCGTCGGCGACCGTGTGCCGGGGCACCAACGGCTACGGCCCGGCTCCGGGCAACAAGGCCGGCGCCCGCATCTGGCGGAACTCCGGCCTGCCCGCCCAGTGCCAGGGCGTGACCGTGCTCGGTGACGGCGCCTGCCTCAACACCGGGCTCCTCGTCCCGCACCGCAAACGCCAGGGACGGCCCCTCCGGCCGGGCGAGGAAGAGGACAATGCCGAACACCGCAAGGTCCGCGCCCGCGTGGAACATGCCTTCGTGAGGATGAAGAACTACAAGGTCCTCCGTGACTGCCGGCAGCGCGGCGGCGGCCTCCACCACACGGTCCAAGCCGTCGCCCACATGCACAACCTCGCCCTGGCCACCTGACCACAACCGCCGGAACCGGGCCCTGACCTGCCTGATCACAGCTTTCTGCAACACGCTTCAGGGCGCTCCTGGCCGGGTGGGCGCACGCCGAGACGCCTCAGCGGTGCCGGTCGCCGCCGCGGCGTGACGCGCTGCGACGACCGGCGAGTCGGCTTTCATGTCGGGTGGTGCGAGGCGTACGCGTCGATGCCGTCGCGCTGGTAGGCGGCCAGGCCCGGGACCGGCCATCGGCTCGAACGCGGCGCGCCAGTGCTCGTCCTCCACGCCGGAACGTCCGATCGCGCGGTACCGTCGGCGGTGACCGCCCGGATCCGGAGCACGACCCGGTACTGGGTCTCGGTCTGCGCCCGAGGGCCGTCGGCGGGCTCTCCGGAGGCCAGCAGTGCGGCCTCCGGATCATCTGGGCGGTGCGGTCGCGTTGGTCGGCCTCGGTCTCAGTGGCGCTCGACGACGCGTTGTGCCGCTCGATGGCCTCGGCCAGCTCAGGGAAGTCACGCAGGCTCTTCCTATGCTGCACGAGCCGGACGCCTTCGAATAGGTTCTCCGGCCGGTTGCTTTCGATCATGGCGGTGCCGTCCTTCCTGAACTGTTCCGGTTCACCGATCGTGCGGGAGACGGTGGCGGCCAGAACATCGAGCCGGTCGCGTTCGGCGAGCAGCCGGCGGTGGAGACCTCGAAGCGCCTCCAACTCGTCGACCTGCGCGGCCAGTACCCGGCTGATCTCCGACAGCCCCAGGCCCAGTGCCCGCAGGACGAGGTCTGCTGCGGGCGCAGCAACTGCTCCTCGGTGTAGCAGCGGTGGCCGTTGGCGCCGGTCCACGCCGGCGGCAGCAGACCGATCAGGTCGTAGTGCCGCAGGACCTGGCCCCTCACGCCCGACATCCGCGCGCCCTCCGCGATCGGCCAGGCCATCACGCCTCCTCACAGGGATGCTGTGCCGGGCCCGACTGCCCGGCCGTGGTCGGAACCGTAGAAGCCGCCGCTGCGGCAACTTCAAGTCCGGCGGGCGTTCCTCTGCCCGGTGACGCCTCTCTTCCTTGCGGGGCGACGTAACCCCTGCGCCACCCCTGGCCGCCGTAACATCGGCGCCAGGGCCTTCCGGGGCCCTTTCTCGGGCCAGTCGGGTACGCACACCGGGCATGTCGGGTACATCAGGTACGACGGACCATCGCGCCCGCGTACGTATGCGACTAGCCCGGCTGCACCACCGGGCCGACGCCCGCCCGCGTCCATGGCCCACGGCGAGTCGGAGCAGCCATGGGCCATGAGGCCGCTCCCGGACACAGCGGCCGAACCCATCTGCGGGAAATCCGCGGGATGGATTCCGCCGGGTGTTTCGCACCGGTCATGGCGGCGGGCATCGTCCCGGGGGCCGCGACCTCGGTCCCGGCCCCCGCCCCCCGGCCCTCGGCCCCGGCCGAAGCCAGGTTATGCCGGGCGGTGGAGGTGGACGAGGAAACCGCCAGGTCAGCACCTCGACAGGCCCGTGGCGTCGCCCCCCGCGAAAACTGCCGGGAGGCCATGTAGGGCCGGCCACGTACGTCACCCGCTTGGCCCTCGTATGTGGGCAGCTCCGGGGCCGGGGCTTACCGTCGTGGCCAGCGAGGAATGCGGGGCCTTGATGTCCGTCTTGTCCACTTCGGTCGCTGGTGACTGGCCATTGCAGCTCTTTCGGCGGGCGTCGGTGGCCGTACCGGCGTATGCGAAGTTTCTGCGCAGTCGCGACTGTGATCCGGCTCTGGTGGTGGAAGCTGCCGACTTCGGTCGTGTCCCGATCATGGCCAAGGAGAACTATCTGCGGTCGGCTTCGCTGACCGATTTGATGTGGGACGGCAGTCCCGGCGGTGCCCGCCTGGTGGCGTCCAGTTCGGGGTCGAGCGGTACCCCGTTCTACTGGCCCCAGGACGAGGAGAGCCTGCGGGAAGCCGTCCACCTCAACACGCCCTTGTTCGATGCCTTCGACTGCCGTGCCCGGTCCACTCTGTGCGTGATCTCCTTCTTCATGGGTGCGCACGTGGCCGGCATCTCTCAATTTGAGGCAGTGCTGCGTCTGGCGCGGCGGGGTTACCGGCTCACTGCGATCTGTCCGGGCATCGATATCGAGGAGAACGTGAGGGTCCTGCGGGACGTCGCTCCCCATTTCGACCAGACCGTGGTCATGGGCTACCCGCCCCTCGTCAAGGATGTCCTGACCGCTGCCTGCGCCGCCGGCGTGTCTCTGGAACCGCTCGGACTCCGTCTGGTGTTCTCGGGCGAGAGCTTTTCCGAGAACTGGCGCGACAGCGTCCACCGGGCGGCACGAGCCACCGATCCTCTCGGCAGCTCCCTGGCGATCTACGGTTCGGCGGACTCCGGGATCATCGGCGTCGAGTCCCCGCTGACCGTGTACGCGCGTCGTGCCGCAGCACAGGATCCGCAGCTGTGCGAGGCGCTGTTCCCCGGTGCAGGCGTACTGCCCGCGTTGGTGGAGTTCGACCCGCGGTACCGCCACATCGAGGACGTCCAGGGCGACCTCGTCCTCAGCGCGCGCAGCAGTCTGCCGTTGATCCGCTATCGCATCGGTGACGCGGGCCGCGTGCTGTCGATGGCGACACTGGCCAAGGTGATGGCGCAATGCGGTCACGCCGTGCCCGCGGATCTCGCGGGGGGCTCGACAGGGCACTTCGCCGCGCTGTACGGACGCAAGGATGTCGTATGCACCTTCTACGCGGTCAACATCTACCCGGACAACGTCAAAGAGGCGCTCGAACGGCCCGACCTGGTGTCCGAGGCATCCGGCAGGTTCCTCCTCGGCAAGGAGACCGCGGCGAGCGGCGAGCAGCTCCTGCGCCTGCGGGTGGAGCTGGCGCCGGGCACCGCACCGAGCCCGCCGCTGCAGCAACGCATCGACCAGGCTGCCGGTGAAGCGCTGCGGTCGACCAACGCGGAATACCGGAAGCTGGAAGAAGCGATGCCTGGCCGGCGCCTCCTGGATGTGGTCACGCTCCCGCACGGCGATCCGGTCTTCGCACGTACCGGCAAGAGCCGGCGGGTCGCTCCGTGACACGCCGTCCCACGCGGCCGTCGGCCGGCGTTCGCCTGTACGACATGTCGCGCCGCCAGGACGTGGCGGCCTTCGAGGAGCTGCGGGCCTGCGGGGAGCCGCCGCACGAGGTGGACGACCTTGCCGGCATCGTCGAGGAGCTCTTCCGTGTCGAGTTCCCCTTCCTCACCGTCGACTCCCCGTACTACCAGGTCACCTACCGGCGCTACCTGGCCTCCAGGTGGCACGGCGGCGACCTGCGCCGTGCCGGCGTGTGGGCCTACTTCCCGTGGCGGCGCACGGCCGTGCACCTGCCGGACGAGACGACGTTCCTGCGGCTGCGCACGGCACGCAACCGTGACCTGATCACGCACCAGGAACAACAGCGCTACCACGCCGCCCGGGTGGGGGTGGCCGGACTGAGCGTGGGCATGTCCGCGGTCATGACGCTGGTCGGTACGGGAGGCCCGGGCCGGCTGCGCATCGCCGACCCGGACACCCTCGCGCTGACGAATCTCAACCGGGTGACGGCATCGGTATGCCACCTCGGTATGCCCAAGGCCACGATCTGCGCCGAGCGGGTGTGGGAACTCAACCCCTTCCAGCACATCGACATCTTCGACAGCCTGTCGGAACGGACCGCCGAGGACTTCTTCGGCCGCGGTGCCGACAGCCTCGACCTGCTCATCGAGGAGACGGACGACCTGCGGATGAAAGCGTTCGCCCGCTTTGCCGCACGCTCCCGGAAGGTGCCGGTCGTCATGGCGACCGACAACGGGGACAACGTGCTCGTGGACGTGGAGCGCTATGACCTGGAACCGCGACGGCCGCTGTTTCACGGTGCGGTGGACCAAGCCCGGCTGCACCGGCTGCACCGGCTGAGCGGGCACCTCACGGATGCCGAACGTGTCACTCTGGCCGACGCGCTGGTGGGCCCGGGTGTGACCGCACGGATGAAATTGTCGCTGCTGCAAGTGGGCACGCGCCTCGTCAGCTGGCCGCAGCTCGGCACGGCAGCCGGTCTCGCCGGTGCCGCGGTGGCCTACACGGCCCGGCGGATCCTCACCGGCCAACCCATGCCATCCGGCCGATACGCGGTGGATCTGGACGCGGCTCTGGACGTCGGCCACCATGCCCCGCAAGCGGTGGCCGAGCGCGAACGCGTCGACGCCGAGTACGCCGCGAGCATGCGGACGCTGTTCGGAAGCGCGCCGTGACCAAGGAGCCGGGCCGGTACCCCGCAGACGGAGCCCTTCGGGACAAAGTGCGCTTCCTGGCGCAGGTCGCAGGCCGCGCCCCTTCCGCCCACAACGCGCAGCCGTGGGCCTGCACACTCGTCGGCGACGAGCTCCACATCGGCCGCCATGACGCCTACGCGCTGGACGCCGGCGACCCGACCAGGCGACAGACGGCCCTCTCCCTCGCCATGTACATCGAAGCGTTCGTCGTGGCGGCCCAGCGCTGGGGGATCCACGCCCACGTGACATGCACGGCGCAGGTTCCCGGCGACCGCACCATGGCGGTGCTGCACCTCACCGAATGCGCCCCGGCCAGAAACTGTCCCCTGTACCGCGCCATCTGGCAACGGCACACCGACCGGGGGCCCTACGCGCCGCTGGACAAGCCCCGCTGGCTGGACTCCCTCGCCCTGCCGGACACCGGGGCCGATACCCGGCTCTTCCCGATCACCGACCGGGAAGCCGCGGAAAGGATCGGCGCGCTCACGGGCGCCGGACTCGCCACCGCTCTGTCCCTGCCCTCCCTGCGCCGTGAACTCGCCGCACTGGTGTACTGGCACGGGGAGCCCGCCGTTCGGGGGATGGCCGCGGAAGCGCTGCTCCCCGGCACCGAACGCTGCGCCATGCCGGCCTCCCAGTGGTTCTCGGACCACACGCGCCCCGAGCAGGCAGCCGAGACCGTACGTACCGTCTACGCGACAGCGCCGGGGCTGGTCATGGTCGTCGCGACAAGGGCCGACGACCCGAGAGCCTGGTGCGACGCGGGCCGTACCGCCTACCGAGTCCTGCTGCGCGCGGCAGCCGGGGGGCTGGCGCACGACATCCAGGCCGGACCGGTGGAAGTACCCGCCTTGGCAGCCCGGCTCGCGGCCGAGCTGGAGCCCGGCTGGCGGCCACAGATCCTCCTGCGGATCGGGCACCCGCTCGCCCCTCAGCACATCGGCTCCGTGCGCAGAACCGTCACACTGGAGTGACCGTATCACCCGCCCGCCGCGTGCTGCGCGATGCCGCTGGATTCTTCCGGCTGACGCGGCGCCGACCGACGGGCGTTGCGCGCCGTGCTGAACCTCAGCCCGATGCCCGCGGCCAGACCCGAGCACGCCGTGAACGAGAAGTTCATCTGTCGTATCGTCGGTGGCGCTGCGTCCACGGCTTGTCGGTGCCGCTGCACCCACAGCGCAGTTTGAGCACCACTGGCGGGAGGGCCCCGCACGAAACCGGAAGGTCGGGGGTTCACGTGCGGGGCCGCTCACGGGGTGTGGGCCGTCAGACTCCGATCAGGGTGTACGTACCCGTACCGTCCTGGCGGCCGCTGGAGTACTGGCGTATGAACTCCCCGTCCGCGTACCGGTCGTGGCCCATCATGGAGCCGGTGTACTTGTTCTGCACACCGATCTTCGAACTGCCGGGTACGTCGCGGTAGATGTAGAACCGCTGGAGGTCGTCCTCCGCGCAGGTGGCCGTCTGCAGGACCGCCCGATCGGTGGCCGCGTTCTGCTCGGCGATGGTCGCGCACCCGCCGTTGCCCCAGTTCCAGAGGGAGGCCTCAAGGACACCGTTGCGCTCCGTCACGTTGCACAGGCGCCAGTTGTCCAGGTGGGCGCTGAAGATCGTCGAGGGCCGCAGGCGGACACCGTCGGCCGCCAGGAGCGGCGCGCCCCAGGACAGAGGCTTGCCGGGTACGGCGATCTTGTAGACGTCGGCCTGGCAGTCGAGAGCAACCTGCGCGCTACGTCCGGTGGCCTTGGGCCGTTCAGCAGACGTGCCGCCGGCAAGAGCCGGGCGCTGCACGAGGCGGTCCCGCATCTGCTTCGCCGTCGGCGCCACCGCACCCGCCGGGTGCCCGGCCTTCGCGACGGCCGAGCCGCAGTCGAGGAGGCTTTGCGCCTTGGCCATGATGCTGCCTGCGGGCACCTGGTCCTGGCAGCGCACCGCGCCTTCCTCAAGGGTGGTGTAGGTGGTGAAGTTGCCGCCGTCGGGCCCCTCGATCCACTTCAACGCCCAGCTGCCGTCGCCCTGTTGGACGCGGTTGCAGTTGAGGCTCGCGTACGTACCGGTGACCTTCTTGGTGCCCTTGTACGCGCCGTAGTAGCCGGGCTGGTTGAAATTCCACGTGACCGCGTTCGACTCGGTGCTGGTGGAGGTGTAGTCAACCTTGACGTTCAGGCCCAGGCTCGCGCCGACCTTGCCGAGGACCTCGGTGCCGAAACCGCCCTCGACATTGCCGTTGAGGCCGACGGAGACCGAGATGGTCGTCTGAGTGGTGGTGGTGACGGTCTGGGTGCCGGTGGTGCCCTCGGTGACGTACCAGCCCTTGAAGTGGGTGATCGTCGGGGACACCTCGGTGGTCTTGATGTGCGGGTGGCGTGTGCCGAGGTCGGCCGCCGTACAGCTGGCGCCGGGCGCGGGCGTCTGCGCCGCCCTGGTGGTGGGGGTCGCAGCAGCCGGCGGGGCGGCAAGGCCCATGGCGGTGACCGCCCAGGCGGCCGCCGTAGCGGTCACCGCCATGAGTGATCTGCCGACGCGGCTGACGGGTCTTATGGGGCGCATCGTTGCCCTTCCCCCTGGTCGTGTGTGTCCGGTCAAGGGGTGAACGTAGCGGCCACGGGGGTGGTGGTGAGAGCCTGGAACTGGCCAAAAATGATCATAGAGGGCAAGTTGCCGACGCAGCCGCGGACGTGCGCTGCGCGGCCCCGCCTGGTGGTAGTTCGTCCGGTGCAGGTCGGGCAGAGTATCTGGAGCACTTACGGGTCCTTCCGGAACTGACGCCGACGCCCTCCCCCAGGAGGCGCGCGTCAAACCGGCGGGCACCGGCCTGGCCGCCGCACCCTCCTGGGCCGTCGACGTGCCACCGCGCAGCACGTACGGACGCTGGGACACGTACCGGTGGAGAGGTCATCACCGAGCAACTCCATCGGTCCGCCGCCCGCCTGACACGGAACGATCTGCGCCAAGACCTGCACCGCCTCGACAGGGAAGCCGATCTGCCCGAAGCCGTCCTGATACGTGGGGCCCGCATCCTGCTGGACCGGGCTGCTGCTGCGGAACGCCCTGCGGGAGAACGATCAGGCGCTCGACGCGTGGGCCGGCTGGGCGGCCCGCCGCGACACCACGTACCGTCTCGGCCGCACTCGGCGAGCAGCTCTCCGTCCTCGTCAAGGCCACCGCTGGGCAGCCGACCCGGCTGTCTCCTGGGTTCGTGCCCGTGTTGCGGCTCCTCCAGGGGGCCGGCGAGCCTCCCGGCGACGTGCAGGCCGCGTTCCTCTGCGGGGGGGGGCAAGCCGGCACCGCGCGACCCGGAGGTGTACTGGCGGGACATCCAGCGAAGTCGCGCCGAGCGCCCGCTGCCCGGGCCGCTGGCCGACACCATCACTGCGTGCGCCTTCTGGGACCGGCCGCGCGAGGAGCCCACCCGGGTACGGCGGGGACGCTCCCGGTCCTGATCGTCGCCGCCACGGGCAATCCGCGCACCACGTACCGGAGTACCGGAGCAGTGTCGCGCTGCACGGCCAGCTGCCGAGTTCGAAGCTGATCACCCTCAAGGGTGCCGACCGGGACGGCCTTTACGGCGATTACGGCAACGCCTGTGTCGATTCCACGGTCAATCGGTACCTGCTCACCGGCACCCTGTCGGCGGACGACCAGACCTGCGCCAAGTAGCCGCCGAACGTTTCCGCCCCGGGCGGTGTTCAGGCCGAGGTTGTTCACTCCGAGGACGCCTGACCGGCTCCGATGTGTTAGCTGTTGCGGATGGGGCCTGGCCTACGTCGGGAACGTCGGAAACACGGAATGAACGCCTCAAGGGCCCGCCCCCGGCTCACAGTTCCCGATCGCGCCCCGCTGTCACTCCTTCGGGTGCCGGTCGTGCGGTCCGTCATTTTTGCGGTGCCGGCGTACTGATGATGGTCCTACGTCAAGTTGGGGCCGAACAGCCGTGGGTGGCTGGTGGTCGGGTCACCGGCACGGGGGCGGCGGCCGGGACTGTGTCCGGACCGTCGGCCATGTGCTGTCGGCCTCGACGGGGCTGCGCGGAACAGAAGTTCTGGGCCGGAGCGAATGCAGGGATGCGGCTGTGCACCTGACTCCACACGAACAAGAACGTCTGATGCTGCACGTGGCGGCCGATGTCGCCGAGAAGCGCCGGGCCCGGGGGGTGCGGCTCAACTACCCGGAGGCCATGGCGCTGCTGATCGTGCACGTTCTCGAAGGGGCCCGGGACGGCAGGACCGTCGCCGAGCTGATGTCTTCCGGGCGCAAGCTGCTGGGCCGGGAGGAGGTGATGGAGGGGGTGCCGGAGATGATCGAGAACGTGCAGGTGGAGGCCACCTTCCCCGACGGTACGAAGCTGGTGACCCTCCACGAGCCCTTCCCCGCCGTGGGACAGGACGAGGAGCCGGTCGTCTGGCCCGGGAAAGTGGACTTCTCCCCCCGGGAGGACGACGCGGTGGTGGTCTACAACGAGCACCACCGGCAGGAGAACCAGATCACCACGCTGACGGTCGAGAACCCGACCGACCGACCCATCCAGGTGGGCTCCCACTACCACTTCGCCGAGGCCAACGACGGGCTCCAGTTCCGCCGCAAGAAGGCGTGGGGCAAGCGGCTGAACGTCCCCGCCGGCAGCTCCGTACGGTTCGAGCCCGGCATCACCGAAGAGGTCGAACTCGTACCCATCGAGGGCGAGAGGGTGGTCCACGGCCTGCGCGGCACGATCAAGGGGCTGCCCGAGAAGATCAAGGGTTCACTCGACCACATCCGGGGTTCGTTCGACCAGGAGCGGGTGTGACGACCATGACTTCGTGCCCTGACTGTTCCTGCTGCCCGGCAGAGCCTGGCCCCTTCGATCCCCTGTCCCGCACCGCGTACGCGGACCGGTTCGGCCCCACTGTCCGCGACCACATCCGGCTGGCCGACACCGCGCTGAGCATCAAGATCGAAGACGACTGGTGCGGCGGTCCCGGCCGCAGCGGCAACGAGATGGTCTTCGGCGGCGGCAAGGTGATCCGCGAGTCGATGGGGCAGTCCGTCGCACCGCGCGACCCGGGCCGGCGCAAGACCGGTGAGGCCGCCGACGACCGCCGGGTGCTGCCGCCCGACACCGTCATCACCGGCGCGGTCGTACTGGATCACTGGGGCATCGTCAAAGCCGATGTCGCCGTCCGGGACGGCCATGTCGTCGGGCTGGGCAAGGCGTACAACCCCGAGACGATGGACCCGCTGCACGAGGACGACGGCGTCCGCCACAACGGCGTCGGCCCGGCCCCCACCGACTTCGTCGTCGGGCCGGACACCGAGGTCATCGCGGGCAACGGCAAGATCCTCACCGCCGGCGGGATCGACACCCACGTCCACTTCGTCTGCCCGGACCAGGTGGGTGAGGCGCTGGCCGCGGGGGTCACCACCCTGATCGGGGGCGGTACGGGCCCGGCGGAGGGCAGCAAGGCCACCACCGTCACGCCCGGCTCCTGGCACCTGGCCCGTATGTTCGAGGCCTTGGACGGCTTCCCGGTCAACATCGGGCTGCTCGGCAAGGGCGCCACCATGTCCAGGGAGTCCATGCTCGATCAGGTGGACGCCGGGGTCATCGGCCTCAAGGTGCACGAGGACTGGGGCGCGACTCCGGCCGTCATCGACCGGTGCCTGCAGGTCTGCAAGGAGACCGGCGTCCAGCTCGCGCTGCACGCCGACTCCCTGAACGAGGCCGGCTTCGTCCAGGACACCCTCGACGCCGTCAAGGGACGGCCCCTGCACGTCTTCCATGTCGAGGGCGCCGGCGGCGGCCACGCACCCGACATGATCAAGATGGTGAGCGAGCCGAACGTGCTGCCCGCCTCCACCAACCCCACCCGCCCGCTGACCGTCAACACGGTCAAGGAGCACTTCGACATGGTGATGGTCTGCCACCATTTGAACCCGCAGGTCGAGGAGGACCTGGCGTTCGCGGACTCCCGGATCCGGCCCTCGACGATGGCGGCCGAGGACATCCTGCACGACTTGGGCGCCATCTCGATCATGTCGTCCGACGCGCAGGCCATGGGACGCATCGGCGAGATGATCATGCGGACCTGGCAGACCGCGCACGTGATGAAGGTACGCCGCGGCTTCCTGGAGGAAGACCGCCCCCGGGACCGGCCGGAGACCGGGCCGAAGGACACGGAGCCGACGGACGGGACGCCGGAGCCCGAGTCGCCGTCGGCCGACAACCGGCGCGCCCGGCGGTACGTGGCGAAGTACACCGTCAACCCGGCCCTCGCCCAGGGCATCGACGCCGTCGTGGGCTCGGTGGAGCCCGGCAAGCTGGCCGACCTGGTGCTGTGGGAGCCGAAGTTCTTCGGCGTCAAGCCGCACCTGGTCATCAAGGGCGGCCAGATCGCGTACGCGCAGATGGGCGACGCCAACGCCTCCATCCCGACCCCGCAGCCGGTGCTGCCGCGCCGCATGTGGGGCGCCACGGGCCTGGCCCCCGGAGCCATCTCGTACAACTTCGTCACCGACCGGGCCCTCAAGAAGGGGCTGGCCAAGCGGCACAAGCTCACCAAGCAGTTCCGGGCCATCAAGGACACCCGCACCGTGCACAAGGCCGACATGAAGGAGAACGACGCCACCCCGGACGTGCGGATCGACCCCGACACCTACGAGGTCATCATCGGCGGGGCGAAGGTGACGGATGTGACGACGTTCGTCGACGACCGGATCGTCGACCGGGCCTACGTCTCCGAACTGCCGATGGCGCAGCGGTATTTCCTGTTCTGAGTGGCCGAGGGGTGGGTGAGGTAGTGGGGAAGTGGGGTGTGGGGATGAGTGGGGCGGCGTTGCTGGTCCTGGCGGACGGGCGGTTTCCGGCGGGTGGGCATGCTCATTCCGGTGGGG